>DATLOA010000183.1:0-2303 GCA_035536515.1 Burkholderiaceae bacterium
CAGCGAGCCGTTTTCAGACGCGTCGATGATCCCGACGTACTACGTGTCGGAGATGGCGCGCCAGCACGTTACCGTTGCGCTCAACGGAGATGGGGGTGACGAAGCGTTCATCGGCTACCCGCGCTACGACTCGATGCGGAAGCTTGCGGAACTCGACCACGTGCCGCCCGCTCTCGCGGCGCTTGCCGCGGCTGGCTTGCGCTCATTGCCGCGCGGAGTGCACCAAGGGCGCTACGGGGCGCGCCTCATTTCGCTTGCGCAACGCCTGACCGAGCGCACCCGCAAGTCAAGTCAGCGCTATGCGTTCTCGATCGTGTCTTTCTCTGACGAGCAGAAAAGTGCTGCCTACGGGCCGGCGATGACGCCGTTCCTGCAAAGCTCCGCCCTTGATCTTTTGGACCGTTACTTTAATGCAGCGCCGGATTTCGTGTCAGGCGCCAATTGGGCAGACACGCATGTGTATCTGCCCGACGATCTAATGGTGAAAGTCGACACCGCGAGCATGGCGGTAAGCCTCGAGTCGCGCTCGCCGCTGCTGGATCATCAACTGTTGGAGTGGGCATTCTCATTGCCCGAGAGCGTCAAGGCGCCGGATGGCGTTGCGAAAGGCCTGTTCAAGAAAGCGATGGAGCCTCATCTGCCGCATGAGCTCTTGTACCGCCCTAAAATGGGATTCGGGTGTCCCATCGATCACTGGCTTCGTGCCGACTTGAAGGAAATGGCATACGACGTATTACTGTCCGATCGCGCTACCGAACGCGGCATCGTGAACCGCGATTACGTCGCCCAGATGTTGCAGGAACATTCATCAGGCGCGAACGCGCACCACACGCGGCTGTTTGCTCTGCTCAACATGGAGCTGTGGTTTCGGATGTGGGCAGACCAGTCAACCGAGGCGGCGCTTAAACGTCCATCAAGCGGCCAAATCCAACAAGCTGTTGCTGCGTACGCCTGACTCAGCGGGAATCAGTATGTTTGCGTCGTTGGCGCTACGACAGTGCGTGCAACGTTAGTTCGACCAGGACTTATTGAGGAAAAAATGCTGGTGGTCTCAAGCTATCTCGACTCCACTCAGGATGTTCTTCGTTCCGCTATTGCACAGCGCCGGCTGCTCCGCGCGCTCGCGCGGCGGGATTTGTCTGACGATTATGTGGAACACAGCCTGTCGCTGCTATGGAATCTGATCCTGCCGTTGTTTGCGGTGGGAGTGTATTTGTTCGTGTTCACTGAAATATTTCCGGCGCGAGTTCAGGCACCCGTCGGTTACCAAACGGATGGAATCGTTTTCTTGATGGCCGGCATCGTGCCGTGGATGGCGCTAGCGCAAACGCTTGGCCGCGCGACGACATGCATTGTGAACAACGCCAATATCGTGCGGCAGATGGCATTCCCCCTAGAGCTGTTACCTCTGAAGACGTTGGCAAGCACGATCGTGTTCTTCGCTCTATCGCTGCTCGTGATGGTGGGCTACGCCGGCTGGATCACCAACGGCGCGATACTTCCTGTTTACGCGTGGGGAATTCCGCTGCTTCTTCTGTTGTCCATCACGACCTTTGCTGGACTGGCATTGCTGGTGAGTGCACTGCAGGTCTTTTTGCGGGACACAAAGGAATTCGTATCGATGTTTCTGTCGATAGGACTATTCCTGCATCCCATTTTGTATCTGCCGAACTCGGTTCCAGAAGCGGTTCGCGGATTTCTATATGCGAGCCCGTTTTCGCAGTTGATATTCTGCTGGCACGACATTCTGTTTTTCGGCGCAGTTACTCGGCCTTCCGCGTGGGTTGCCGCGTTTTTGTTCGCGACGCTGACATTTGTAGTGGGTGCCCGCCTTTTCATGGGCTCCAAAGGTCAATTCGGTGACTTTTTATGAACGCCCCGGCTAGAGAGCTGCTGGCGCAGCCAGACGCAGCGGCTGTCGCGATATCGGTGCGCGATGTTCGCAAGGCGTACCGAACATACGATCAGCCGCTGAGTTTTCTGGTCGAGGTCGCAACCGGCAGGAAAAAACATCGCGAGAAAGAAGTCTTGCGGGACATTTCGCTCGAGATCAAGCGCGGCGAAGTAGTCGGGATTATTGGCCGCAACGGCGCGGGGAAAAGTACTTTGCTCAAAATGATCGCCGGCACGCTGGCGCCCACCTCAGGCCGCATCGATGTCACCGGCCGAGTTTCGGCGATCCTTGAATTAGGTACTGGATTTAACAGCGCCTACAGCGGCCGTGACAACGTGATCATGTCCGGACTGATGCGCGGCATGTCCGAGGGAGAAGTCAGGAAAAAGTTTGATGCTGTCGTGACCTT
>DATLOA010000184.1:0-3613 GCA_035536515.1 Burkholderiaceae bacterium
GTCGTTCATCAGCCGGCTGCGCAAGGGCGATACGTTCCTATTCGGTGGCCGCATGCTCGAGCTGGTTCGCGTGCATGAGATGACTGCGTACGTGCGAGCAACGAAGAACCGCCAGGGAGCCGTGCCGCGGTGGATGGGCGCGAAGATGCCGCTATCGAGCGAGATGGCCGATGCCGCATTGCGAGAGCTCGAGGGCGCGCTCGCGGGAAATTACGACAAGCCCGAGATGCAGCTCGCGCGCCCGTTGATCGAGCTCCAGGCCAAATGGTCGAAGGTGCCGACCCGCGACTCGCTGGTCGTGGAATCCATGCGCTCGCGCGAAGGACGGCACTTGTTCGTTTATCCATTTGCCGGGCGTCATGTGCACATTGGGCTCGGGTCGCTGCTCGCGTACCGCATCGGCCAGGGCACGCCGTCGACCTTTTCAATTTCGATGAACGATTACGGGTTCGAGCTGCTGTCGCCCGTGGAGGTGGACTGGATGGGCGCATGGCAGCGCCGTAGCGATGTGTTGCTCAGCTCGGAGAATTTGCTGGAAGACGTGCTCGCGAGTCTGAACGCGGGCGAGCTGGCGCTGCGTCGCTTTCGCGAAGTGGCGCGCATTTCGGGGCTGATTTTTCAGGGGTATCCAGGTGCACCTAAGTCGGTGAAGCAGCTTCAAGCAAGTTCGGGACTGTTCTACGAGGTGTTCCGCAAGTACGATGCCGGCAACAAGCTGCTGGCGCAGGCCGAGCGCGAAGTGCTCGAGCAGGAGCTCGACATCGCGCGGTTGCGCACTGCGCTCGAGCGTATGCGGGCCCAGAAGATCGTCTATCGGCTGCTTGCACGCGCCACGCCATTTGCGTTCCCGCTGATGATCGAGCGCCTGCGCGAACAGGTGACCACCGAGAAGCTCGGAGCGCGCATCGAGCGCATGATCGCGGACCTGGAGCGTGCTGCGACGTAGCCGCAGTACATACCAGATCTTGTGTCCAAGAGAGCGGAACACCTATTTCTTGTATAGCTTTCGTGCGCGACCAGCGCAATGTCCGCTGCGCCTGAGAGGGGAAACTGCGTTGCTGACGTGCAATTCCCCTCTGAAAATTGTTTTTTCCTCTTGTATTTCACTCTGAATCGCTTAGGATCGCGTCACGCAACGAGAGTGCTCTCTGTGGTTATGTCGTGAGAACCCTGTCGCTGTGACCAACCACCAGAAGGAGAAAGTAATGGCAATGAAGAAGGCAAAGAAAGCCGGAAAGAAGTCAGCCAAGAAGTCATCCGCAAAGAAATCCTCGAAGAAAACGGCCAAGAAGGCCGTGAAGAGAGCGCCGGCCAAGAAAACGGCAAAAAAGAAAACTGCACGTAAACCAAACGCGGCCTTCATGAAGCCGATGATGCCTACCGGCCCGCTGGCAGCAATCATCGGCTCCTCAGCGATGCCACGCACCGAAGTCACCAGCCAAATCTGGAAGTACATCAAGAAGAACAATTTGCAGGACAAAGCCAATCGCCGCATGATCAATGCTGACGAGAAACTGCGCGCGCTGTTCGGAAAAGCGCAGGCCTCGATGTTCGAACTCACCAAGTACGTCAGCAAGCACTTGAAGTAAGCGTTATCGGTCCGAAGGCTAGGCCACGCGCGCGTGGCCTTTCTTTTTTATGCGCCGTGTCGACCCTTACGATAGGGCGGTTGGCGCCGGCGGGCGGATGCCGAGCACTTCACGCTGAGCGCGCGCCACGGCTTCCGCGCCGCAGGCTGAGGGCACTGGTCGCTCGGTGCGCCTCTGTTCGACAGCGACGTCGAGACCCATCTGCGGTGTTGCATCCGCAAAGGTCAAGCCAGCAAGCATGACGATCATGGCGGCGATGCGTGCCGGAAAGCCACGCGATCCTTCCGCCGGTCGCCGCGCCCGATCAACGTCAGCCCGCCACCGCACTTGCCACTGCGAAGTCATTTCATTCTCCATCGAACCGAGCTTCGGCCCGCGGTAGAACGATAGTTGCGGCAGTGCTAAAACTTGAACGGAAAGATCAGTGCGCGCCGAGTAGAGAATTCGACAGCGCGGCGGGCCGCCTCACTGCGCCCAGCGCGAGTGTCGCGGCAATGACGCCTGCAGAAAAGTCATCTGGTCGGCGAGGATGCGGCGGTTGCTCAGAATGAAGCCTTCGTTGCGACACACGGCATATGGCACATACGAAAGCGGCATGTTTGCTTCTTCCGGCCGGCGATTACCCTTCCGCGTATTGCAAGAGCGGCATGCGGTGACCACGTTGGTCCATTCATGGCGCCCTCCGCGCGATACCGGCACGATGTGCTCAACGGTCAGATCGGTTTCGGAAAAGCGAGTGGCACAGTAGGCGCAAACCTGACGGTCGCGCACGAATAGACGGTGCTTGGTCAGCCCGACATGCGCGTGACCGAATGGGATTCGATGGCGGCCGCGGATCATTACGATCGAGCTGGTGACGAACTCCGAGCGTGCGCCAGTGGCTTCCTGCACGCCGCCGTTCATGCCGAATAAATTTTCGCCGAGCTCGGTAACGACTTTCCCGGCCGCGTAATAGCGCGCAGCACGCTGCATCAACGCCCAGCGAACCGGCTGCCCGTGGGAATCGATGACCAGAATCTTGGCGGTGATGTCAGACCCGTACAGCATTGCGACACGATTGTGCCACGGGCGTTACGCCGTCAGTGTTGCCAAAAACTAGTCGTTACGACCGCCGTCTTGTATTGCCCACGGGTCAAGCCCGGTCTCGGTCCGCTTCACGACACCCGCAGGATCGAAGTACACGAACATTGCCGCTTTGAATCCGCCGTGTGTGTAGTAGCGGTACATCCATGCAGTTTCGTCGCGCAGCCTGTAGTTAAACGCCTCGGCGGGTCGCCCGAAGTCGCGCAGCACTTCGTTGCGTGTGTCCTTGCCGGACTGCACGCGCGCGAATGCGGCATCGCTCATCATCTGCTCGGTGCGCACCAGTTTCCCCTGCGCATCGAAGTCCGCGTTCCATACCGATTGATCGAAAGGTTGATTTGAGTATTGCAGCCGGGTCCCGCCGCCCGCCAGCGAGTAGCTGCCAGTCGGACTGCCGAGCCTGGCGCGCGCCTGCTCGATTGTCGTTCCAGGCCCCAGCGATTGGGGCGTGGCGCACGCCGCGAGCACCGCCGTCGCCGCGGCCAAGAAAGCGATTTTCAGTCTCATCACAACTCCTTCTGAAGCTTAGGCTGGCCACTTACGACGGGCGGAGCACTGCCACTGAGCCCGATCGTCTGACGTTGGCAGCGATCATCTGCTGCTTCTGTGCGTTGGACCGATTCCGCCCTTAACGTTCAAGTTCATGCGATCGACACAGCGGCGCCAGAAAATTTACCCCCGAACGTCGATCCACGCGAATGGAAGAAATGGTCGGCGCGGACTGCTCGCGACCTGCGATGAAGATTGAACGCGACTTCGATAGCCGCCGTAGCGGCGGCTATCGAGCGTCTATTGCGTGGCAGTTGCGCGTTTCTGCGGAAGGTTGACCCACACGACCTGCGTACCGTAGCGCTTGGCGGCCTGTTCGACGGCGGCCATATATTGGCGATCGACTGTGTCTTGCGGAGCTTGCGCCATTGGAATCGAGCTACAGCCCGCGA
>DATLOA010000185.1:0-5351 GCA_035536515.1 Burkholderiaceae bacterium
CCCCGTCTTGCCTGATGTCTTGACGATCGGTTCGAGCGCCATGCTTTGCAGCAGCTCGCGCAGCCAGAACGCAACTTCCTTTCCCTTTTCGAACGCAACCGTGTTCAGCTCGGGCTCGTCCCCCTTCGCTTCCTTGCCCGAATAGATGTACGGGTCAATATCGAATACGACGTAGTCGGGGTAGTTAAGCACCGAGCTTTCGAGCGATTCGAGCGAGCTCGCGTAGTCGGTGCTCCGGTTGGGCGTATCGCCGCCGAGTTTGGCGCGGGAATGCCAGATATGGAATTCCAGCGTGCCGGATTGTGCGAGCCATAACAGCGTCGGCAGGTTGTTGCACAGCAGATAGTCGTGGCTTTCGTCCTTGTGGCCGGAGAAGACGGTGATCGTCTCGGTGAACTCAGGCCGTTCCTGCTCCCAGTGTTTCTGAAAAAATCGCTGACCGTGAATGCCATCGGGCATGCGAATCATCGTCAGCGGCCGGTCCGCTAGGTGCGGCAGGATCAACGGCGATACCTCCGCGAAGTAGCGCAGCAGATCGCGCTTGGTAAGCGCCGGCTGGTGAAGCGCCGGATCCGCCGGCCAATACACGCGGTCGAGATGCGTCAGCTTGATCTGATGCGCGCCGGCGGCGAGCATGAACGAGGTCTTCTGGTTCTGCAGCTGCTGCACGATGTCGTCGATCGCACTCGCTGCTTTCGGCTTTGCGGCCAATGCCTCACTTACCTGGCGCGCCTCGGCAGGCAGCGCACGCTTGACCGTTTTCGGATCGATGTCATCGCGCAGGCGCAGGAACACCGGAGCCCGCAGCGACCCGTCTTCAGTCCAGCTCTGAAACTTAACCTCGGCAACCACTTCGGGCCTGACCCAAATGGTCGGCATGTGCAGCTCAGGTTTTTCGGCAAACGGGCGTGTTGTCGTGCGCAAAGCCTCGAGTCGCGCGCTCACCAACGGCAGCGTTTCCTCATCGAACCCAGAACCCACATGCGATGCGTAAACGAGCTTGTCTCGATCCCAATAGCCGACCAGCACCGCACCCATCGAAGAGCGTGAGCCTTTCCCTTTGGTGTAGCCGCCGATGACGAACTCTGCGCTGTTGGTTGATTTCACCTTCAACCACGACGACGAGCGCCGGCCAGCTTCGTAGCGGCTGTTCCTACGCTTGCCCATCACGCCTTCGAAGCCGCTCGCAACCGCCGCTGCGTGCAACGCCACACCGTCATCAAGCGCATGCACGAGCTGAACGAGCGGCGACGGCAGCAGGCACTGTGCGAGATATCGGCGCCGATCATGGTACGGAGCGCTGCGCAGATTGACGCCAGCGAAATGCAACAGATCGAAGCAATAGAAAACCGCGCGCTCAGCTTGTGAGCCACGGTTCTGCATCGCGTTGAAGGAGGGCTTGCCGTCTGCATCAAATGCGACGATCTCGCCGTCGAGAATGACACTATCGACGGCTTGTTGTCGGAGCTCTGCGCATAGCTTCGGAAAATCGGAGGCGAGGTCTAGCCCGCGCCGCGAGCGCAGCGTGACACTTTCATCTTCAACAAACGCAAGCACACGATAGCCGTCGAGCTTCGGCTCCCACATCCATTCGGCGTGATTGAACGGCGCATCGCCCAGCTCGGCGTGCATCGGCGAAAGCGCGGCCGGCATTGACTCAGCGGCGCCCGCGGCAACCAGGCGTGCTGCAGGAATGCGGTGCGCCGGGACGGTTTTCAGATCCTCGACCGATGCACCCGACAGCACCGAGCGATTCTGCGCGGTGACATCGGCCTGCGAGACAAAGCGATCCTTGTGTTTGATCACGAGCCAGTTTCTGCGGTCCTTCATGCGCACCAGCGCGAATGAGCCCTTAACTTTCTCCCCGCGCAGCAGGAAGCTCAGCTTGCCTTGCTCAATGCCCTCGCGCACCAGCTGCTCGGCTTGCGCGCGATCGTGAAACCAATACTCTTGACCTTCGTCCGGTGTGTAGACGCCGCAATCCCACACGATCATTTCGCCGGCACCATATTGCCCGGCCGGAATCACGCCTTCGAACGACGCGTAGTCGTATGGATGGTCTTCGGTCTGCGCCGCCAACCGCTTCTCGTTCGGATCGAGCGACAGCCCTTTCGGAACAGCCCACGACTTCAGCACACCGTCGCACTCCAAGCGCAGGTCGTAATGCATGTGGCGCGCCGAATGCTGCTGAATCACGAACAACAAAGGACCGCTGTTAGCTTCACGTAGTGCTGCGGCGGGCTCCGGAGTAGCCGAAAAACTGCGCTTGGCGGAATATTCGGTGAGCTGGCTTTTCTTCACGCAGGAATTTTAGGATCAAGACACATGACCGGTCAGAGGTTGGTGGCGGGAGCGAGTGGCTATTCCTTCAAGGAGTGGAAGGGAAACTTTTATCCGGAAAAGATGAAGCCCGAACAAATGCTCGCGTGGTACAGCGAACGCTTGCCGACGGTTGAGATCAACAACACCTTCTATCAGATGCCAAAGGCTGCCGTGCTTGAAAATTGGGCGAATACGACCCCCGAAGATTTCAAGTTCGCAATCAAGGCGTCACGCCGGATCACGCACATGTCGCGACTGAAGGCGGACACCGCGGCCGACTCAGTCACTTTTCTCTACACCACCCTCGCCGCACTCGGAGTCAAGCGCGGCCCGGTGCTGTTTCAGCTACCGCCCTTCATGAAAAAGGACTTGCCGCTTCTCAGCGAGTTTCTCAAATTGCTGCCCGACGGACACTGCGCCGCCTTCGAATTTCGCAACGACAGCTGGTTCGATGATGGCGTGTATGAAGCGTTGAAAGCAGCCGGCGCTTCCTTATGCCTATCCGAGCGGGAAGACAATGGTCCGCCGCCGCTGGTAGAAACCGCTTCATGGGGTTACGTTCGGCTGCGGCTGGAAAATTACTCCGGCGCCGATCTGCAACAGTGGGCGACCAGGCTTGCAGGGACAGGATGGACGCAGATCCACGCGTACTTCATGCATGAGCCCACCGCGCCCGCGTACGCTCAGACGTTGATGCGGTTTGCGTCTTCCCAAATGCCACCGACTTGATCCCAGGACCGTATGTACCAAACTGTCACCCGCATTGCTCGTCTTGCTTGTGTCGGTGTTCTGCTTGCTGCATTAAGCGGTGCAGCACTCGCACAATCGGGCAAGACCATCCGCATCCTCGTAGGTTTCCCGCCCGGCGGCGGCACTGATGCGATTGCTCGCACGCTCGCAGAAAAGCTGAAGGATGAGCTCGGCGCTTCGGTCATCGTCGAAAATCGTCCAGGCGCCGGCGGACAGATCGCAGCGCAGGCGTTGAAAAGTACGGCTCCGGACGGCACCACGTTTTTCATATCGCACGACCACACCATCTCGATTCTGCCGCTCGTAATGAAGAACCCGGGGTTCGACCCAGCAAAGGACTTCGTTCCGGTGGCAGGCTTCGCGACGTTCGTCAATGCGCTCGCACTATCCGGCGGCACGCCGGCGAAAAACTTCAACGACTACGTTTTGGGCGTGAAGCGCCACAGCGGTGGCAAAAGCGCCATCGGCATTCCGGCGCCGGCCTCGGTGCCCGAATTTCTGGTCAAGTTAATAGGCGAAAAGTACGGACTCGATCTGGTCGCCGCGCCGTATCGCGGGAGCGCTCCGATGATCGGCGACATGCTGAGCAATCAGATTCCCGCTGGGGTCGGTTCGGTGCCGGACTTCATCGAGAACCATATCGCCGGTAAGCTCAGAGTGGTCGGCGTACTCGGTGGCGCACGGCAAGCGGCTTTACCCGATGTGCCGACATTTGCAGAGCTCGGCCTCGCAGGATTCGAAGACGTGCCGTACTACGCATTCTTTGCACCGGTGGGCACGCCGCAAGCGTCGATCGATCAATTCTCAGCAGCGTTATCGAAGGTGATTGCGCAGCCCGAAGTGCACGATCGCCTCACCCGCTGGGGACTGACGGTGCAGTTCATGCCGCAATCGCAGCTCGCTACGCGCGAAAAAGCGTACGCGCAGACGTGGGCGCAGATCATCAAGAAAAGCGGCTTTCAGCCGCAGTAGATCCCGGTTGAACTGATCAACGCCCTTTTACGCTGATCGACCAGTTCTGGCCAAAGCCACCGGACGTAGGCTTGGTGTCGATCAACTTACCATCGCCACACGGGTACTCCGAGTACGTCACCGCGCCGCCCACTTCTTCGCACTTGAAAACGCCGGGGCCTAACTGGCGCGCCGCCACAGCCTTAGGTGGAACAACGGCGGGCAGCGTCTTGGGCATCGGCGATGGCGTGATGTACGAAGACTCGACCTTCGTCGAACGCAAAGCAGTGTCGGGCGGTGGCACTACCGCTGGCACGTTGATGGTCGGACGGTCGAGCGCGATGAGCACCCCGGCGGCCAACACCATGGGTGCTATGACTGCCATCGCAAGTGACCGCTTACCTGAACGCGGCGCTCGATATCGAGCCATCCGAATCTCCAGTGGTTAGCGAAAATCTACCGTGCGCACAGAGTTTTGATCAGACGAACACGGCAGTTCAATCTGACGAAAAATGAGGGGCAAAAGCGAGCCAAATCCATTGCTAGGGGTTCAGACTCACTGCCTCTCAAATATCGCAGTGACGGGCCCCACTCCGGCTTTATGGCGGATCCCTACGTTCAGCGCATGCCGACGGACGGCAGCGATGCAGCGAGTGATTCGACGCGCAGGCTGCGCCATAGAATGTGCAGGCCATGCCTCGCATCAATGCAGAACGCCTGCTTTCCGATTTGCGCAAGCTGCGCGAGATCGGTGCGCAGGGCCGCGGCGTCGTCAGGCCGGCATTCAGCGCTGCCGACATGGAAGCGCGGCTCTGGCTGAAGAGTCGGTATGAAGAGTCGGATCTCGTAGCGACGATCGATGGCGTGGGCAACGTCCTTGGGCGCTCGCGCAATTCCGGCCAAGCGCTTCTGATCGGGTCGCATTCAGACACGCAGCCCACCGGCGGCTGGCTCGATGGAGCATTAGGTGTGATTTACGCGCTGGAAGTCGTACGGGCGCTGCGTGCCGATGACGTGACTTGCACGTTCCCCGTAGACGCGGTGTCGTTCCAGGATGAGGAGTCACGTTTTGTCGGTTGCCTTGGTAGCCGCTCGCTGACGGGCGCACTGGTACCGGAAATGGAACACGGCGCAGCAGATAGTCATGGCGTCCAGCTGATGGACGCACTGCGCGAGGCAGGCCTGGCGAATGCGCCACGCGCGCAACTCGCGCGCGAGCGCTATGCCGGATTCATCGAGGCGCACATCGAGCAGGGTCCGCATCTGGACGATGCCGGCCTCAAGATCGGCGTTGTCACGGGCATCGTCGGTCTGCGCAGCCTTCGCTT
>DATLOA010000186.1:0-12700 GCA_035536515.1 Burkholderiaceae bacterium
GTGAGCTTTATCGGGCCCAAGCCAAATCTGCTCGACATCAACAACGTCAATCCGCAGATGCGGCTCGAAGTCAGCCAGCCGATCTTGGGGTTTGCCGATATCGAAAAAATCCGGGCGATCGAAAAGTATTCGTCGAATAAGTTTCGCTCGTTCGAGCTCGACATCTGCTATCCGCTCGCGTGGGGTAAGGCTGGCGTCGAAGCACGGCTCGCGTCGTTGTGTGCGCAAGCGGTCGATGCGATCGGCGCCGGCTTCAACCTTCTGCTGATCACCGATCGAGCGCTCGATGCTGACACGGTGGCAATACCGGCGTTGCTCGCCACCAGCGCTGTGCACCAGCACTTGATCGCTGTGGGTCTGCGTACGTGTACGGGCCTAGTCGTCGAAACAGGTTCAGCGCGCGAAGTGCATCACTTCGCATTGCTCGCCGGTTACGGAGCGGAGGCGGTGCACCCCTACCTCGCGCTTGAGACGCTTGCCGATTTGCATGGCCTGGACGCTGACAAAGCGATCGCCAACTACGTCAAGGCGATCGGCAAAGGGCTACACAAGGTAATGTCCAAAATGGGCATCAGCACCTATATGTCGTACTGCGGTGCGCAGATCTTCGAAGCCGTGGGGCTTTCAAAGGAGTTCGTCGAAAAATATTTCCGCGGCACTGCGAGCAACATAGGCGGTGTCGGCTTGTTCGAGGTGATGGAAGAAGCGGTGCGAATCCATCGCGGCGCGTTCTCCGACGATCCGGTGCTTGCCACGCAGCTCGATGCCGGCGGTGAATATCAGTGGCGCGTGCGCGGCGAGCAGCATATGTGGACGCCCGATGCGATCGCCAAGCTGCAGCACTCGACGCGCGCGAACAGCTATTCAACGTACAAGGAATACGCGCAGCTGATCAACGATCAATCGCGTCGGCATATGACGTTGCGCGGATTGTTCGAGTTCAAACACGATCCGGCACACACGATTCCGCTGACCGAGGTCGAACCGGCAGCGAGCATCGTCAAGCGCTTCTCTTCCGGAGCGATGTCGCTCGGCTCGATCTCGACCGAAGCGCACACGACGCTGGCGATCGCGATGAATCGGATTGGCGGCAAGAGCAACACGGGCGAGGGCGGCGAGGATCCGATGCGCTATCGCCAGGAGCTGCGCGCCGGCGCGAGCGTTATCGAAGAAGGTGCGACGTTGTCAGGCGTGCTCGGACGCGATCGGGTCGAAGTGGATACGCCGTTGCGGGCTGGCGATTCGCTGCGCTCGAAGATCAAGCAGGTAGCCTCCGGCCGCTTTGGCGTCACGACCGAGTATCTGATCAGCGCCGATCAGCTGCAGATCAAGATGGCGCAGGGCGCGAAGCCCGGCGAAGGCGGCCAATTGCCCGGGCATAAGGTCAGCGCGTATATCGCCGAGCTGCGCTATGCAGTGCCGGGAGTAGGTTTGATCTCGCCCGCGCCGCATCACGACATCTATTCGATCGAAGATCTCGCGCAGCTGATTCACGACTTGAAAAATGCGAACTCGCAGGCGTCGATCAGTGTGAAGCTGGTATCCGAAATGGGCGTCGGCACTGTCGCGGCCGGCGTGGCGAAGGCAAAGGCCGATCACGTCACGATCGCCGGACACGACGGCGGCACCGGTGCATCGCCGGTCTCGTCGATCAAGCACGCCGGCACGCCGTGGGAGATCGGCCTGGCAGAGACGCAACAAACGCTGGTGCTGAATCGCTTGCGCAGCCGCATTGCCGTGCAGGTCGACGGCCAGATGAAAACGGGGCGCGACGTCGTGGTAGGCGCGTTGTTGGGTGCAGACGAGTTCGGTTTCGCCACCGCACCCTTAGTTGTGCAGGGCTGCATCATGATGCGCAAGTGCCACTTGAATACCTGCCCGGTCGGCGTAGCGACGCAGGATCCGCTGCTGCGCAAGAAATTCAGCGGCCAGCCCGAGCACGTTGTCAACTACTTCTTCTTCGTCGCCGAAGAGGTGCGCGAGCTGATGGCACAGCTCGGCGTGCGCACCTTCGATCAATTGATCGGCCGCGCTGATCTGCTGGACACTCGCGCCGGCATCGATCACTGGAAGGCGCGCGGGCTCGACTTCAGCCGCATTTTCTATCTGCCTCAGATGCCGGCCGACGTGCCGCGGCTGTGCGTCGAAGCGCAGGATCACGGGCTGGGCAAAGCGCTCGACCACAAGCTGATCGACCAATGCAAGCCGGCGCTTGAACGCGGGGAGCGCGTCAGCTTCATCACGCCGATCCGCAACGTTAACCGCGCAGTGGGCACGATGCTATCGAGTCAGGTCGTGCGCCGCTACGGGCACGCAGGATTACCGGACGACACGATTCACATTCAATTTAACGGCACCGCGGGGCAAAGCTTCGGAGCGTTCCTGGCCGCAGGAATTACGCTTGATCTGGTCGGCGATGCCAACGATTACACCGGCAAGGGGTTGTCGGGCGGTCGCTTGATCGTGCGCTGTCCTAATGACTTTCGCGGCGCGGGCACCGAGAACATCATCGTCGGCAACACCGTGCTCTATGGCGCGATCGCAGGCGAGGCTTACTTCAACGGCGTCGCAGGCGAGCGATTCGCAGTTCGTAATTCAGGTGCCACCGCGGTCGTCGAAGGCACCGGCGATCACGGTTGCGAGTACATGACAAAGGGCACTGTGGTCGTGCTCGGCGCGACCGGCCGGAATTTCGCAGCTGGCATGTCGGGCGGGGTCGCGTATGTCTTCGACGAGTTCGGAGACTTTGCAAGCAAGTGCAACCAGTCGATGTGCGAGCTCGAAGCGGTGGTGCCGACCGCAGAGCAGGAAGAAAGCGTCGATGAAGCGATCTGGCACCTGGGAGAAACCGACGAGTTCCTGCTTCGCGGCCTGATTGAGAGCCACTTTCGCGCGACCGGTAGCTTGCGTGCGCGGATGTTGCTCGACAACTGGCCGGCGATGCGTACCCGATTCGTCAAAGTGTTCCCGCAGGAATATCGACGCGCGTTGAAGCAAATGCAAATGGTCGCCACGCCGGCCGACGCACAGAAGCTCGCGGCATAGCGAGCGCGTATATCGTGATCGACCGGAATGCGTGCGTACCTGTGGCCGCGAACTTTGCGCGATTGGCGGTCCGGCTTAGTCGTCAGCGTGCCGTTGGCGTTTTTGCTGTTCAGTACTCGCGGCGCCGACGGTCAAGCGCCAGCACTGTTGGCAAGTGTGGCCATTGTGCTGTCAGTGCCTTGGGTGGTTCCGGCGACGATTTTATGTGCGGTGCTGTCCGCTCCAATCTACATGTGGCTGCACACGCAGGGTCCGGTTCCCCCAGTGCTCGAATGGTTAGGGGGCGTGGTATTGGTCGCCGCGGTTGCCGGCAGTCACCTGAATGCTGCTTTGCTTTGCGCATGGCGGCTTACGCGAAGGTCGAGCGCCAGAGAGGTTGGGTTGCGCGACTTTCTGCTTCGTCACGGACAGCATAGGTAGAACGTGGGAAAGATCACCGGATTTCTCGAGTATCAGCGGCTGGAAGAGGCTGCCGAAGCGCCGCGCGCGCGCACTAAGCACTGGCGCGAATTCATCGTTCATCTGACCGACGATGCTGCTGGCGTGCAGGCGGCACGCTGCATGGACTGCGGCATTCCATTTTGCAATCAGGGGTGCCCCGTCAACAACATCATTCCTGACTTCAATGATCTTGTTTATCGGCAGGACTGGAAGACGGCGCTCGACGTTCTGCACAGTACTAATAACTTTCCGGAATTCACCGGCCGCGTTTGTCCCGCGCCATGCGAAGCCGCGTGCACGTTGAACATTCACGATGCGCCGGTCGGTATCAAGTCGATCGAGCACAAGATCATCGACAAAGGTTGGGAGGAAGGCTGGGTGGTACCGCAGCCACCCGAAATCTGCACCGGCAAAAAGGTCGCGATAGTCGGCAGTGGCGCAGCGGGGTTGGCTGCAGCGCAACAGCTTCGGCGCGTTGGCCACGAGGTCACGGTGTTCGAAAAGAACGATCGCATCGGCGGCCTGCTGCGTTATGGAATTCCCGATTTCAAGATGGAAAAATCACACATCGATCGCCGCGTCGAGCAGATGGCGGCCGAAGGCGTGACGTTTCGTACCGGAGTGGTGGTCGGTGAAATTGGCGCGGCTCAAATTACGAACTGGGCCGCCGAACGCGTTGACCCGAAGCATTTGCTATCTGAGTTTGACGCCGTCATCCTGGCTGGCGGCGCCGAGCAACCACGCGATCTTCCGGTGGCGGGCCGCGAGCTTGACGGCGTGCACTTTGCAATGGACTTTTTGCCTTCGCAGAACAAGATCGTCGCCGGCGACAAAGTCAAAGATCAAATAGTCGCGACCGGCAAGGATGTGATCGTGATCGGGGGCGGCGACACGGGGTCGGATTGCGTGGGCACCAGCAACCGGCACGGCGCAAAGAGCGTTACGCAATGGGAGCTGTTGCCGCAGCCACCGGAGATCGAGAACAAGCCTTTGACTTGGCCGTACTGGCCGATCAAGTTGCGGACGTCGAGCTCGCACGAAGAGGGTGTACAGCGCGATTGGGCGATTGCGACCAAGTCATTTAAGGGGGATGCCGACGGCAAGGTCGCGGCGTTGGTCGCAGTGCGAGTGCAGTGGCTCACTAACCCGGAAACCGGGCAAACAAAGATGGTTGAAGTTCCCGGAACAGAGTTTGAAGTTCCTGCGGGCCTGGTGTTGCTTGCGATGGGTTTCGTCTCGCCGGTTGGTTCGGTCCTCGACAGTTTCGGCGTTGCGAAAGATGCACGCGGCAACGCGGGTGCCACTACCGACGGCGCCGGTTGTTATCAAACTAGTGTCGACAAGGTTTTTGCCGCAGGCGACATGCGGCGCGGGCAGTCTCTCGTTGTCTGGGCGATTCGTGAAGGTCGGCAATGTGCAAAAGCCGTCGACGAATACCTGATGGGCAGTAGTGTCCTGCCGCGCTGACCTTCCCGTACCACCCAGCGTGCTTCGCACTTGGCATTAGAAGGTCGCGCGCTGCCGCGCGCGAGCGAGAGGGAGGGTTGGCAGCGCGCCCGCTCTGTCGACGAATACCTAATTGGACGTAGCGTTCTTCCGCGCTGACTTCAACGGCATGGTTTGCGCGATTTGCGCGCAAGGGATCAAAAAAAAGCTAAAGGCGATCCCGCAGGCAGCACCGTCTGGTCAGGCATTTTGGGTTAGCGCCAACTCGCGAAAAGCGTTGGTTGGCGTGCGACAATCCGCGGCTTTCCGGCGGATGCGCGGCACCCGCACGCCGCCTCGGCGAGCAACCAGAAGATGAAAAGCGACGCGCTCGTTCAAATCGATCACGCGACATTCGGCTACGACCGCCGTCGAATTGTCTTGCACGACATCACGATGTCGTTTCCGCGCGGAAAAGTCATTGCAATCATGGGCGGTTCGGGTTGTGGGAAGACGACGCTGCTGAGGTTGATCGGCGGCATGCTGACGCCGCTCAAAGGCGAGATCATGTTCGACGGGGAGCACGTCAATCCGCGCGAGCGCGAAGCGCTTTTCAGGTTGCGGCGGCGCGTCGGATTGCTGTTTCAATTCGGTGCGCTGTTTACCGACCTGACGGTATTCGACAACGTGGCGTTTCCGCTCCGCGAGCACACGGAGTTGCCGCCGGCGATGCTGCGCGACTTGGTGTTGATGAAGTTAAACGCCGTCGGTTTGCGTGGCGCGGCGCAGCTGAAGCCAGCGGACTTGTCGGGCGGGATGGCGCGCCGCGTTGCCCTTGCGCGGGCGATTGCGCTTGACCCGGAGCTGATCATGTACGACGAGCCCTTTGCCGGGCTCGATCCAATCTCGCTCGGGGTGGCGGCGAATCTTATTCGTGAGCTGAACGATGCAACGGGTGCGACTTCGCTAGTGGTCTCGCACGACGTAAGAGAGTGCTTCAAAATAAGTGACTACGTTTATGTGATGTCCGCCGGACGCATCGTTGGTCACGGCACGGCGGCCGAAGTCGAGGCCTCCGACGATCCGGAAGTGCGGCAATTCATTCGCGGCGAGCCCGATGGTCCGGTCAAGTTTCACTACCCTGCCAAACCGTTTGCGCAGGACCTTGGGCTGCGTGCATGAAGCTCGCTAATTTCCTGCCACAAGTCGGTATTCAAGCGCTCGACGTGCTGCGCGGGCTGGGACACGCGACGTTTTTTATTATCGATCTCCTGCGCAATTCGCTGTCCGCGATCTCGCGGCCATTTTTGACCATTGCGCAAATTCACGCAATTGGTAATCGCTCGCTTGTGATCATTCTGGCGTCGGGACTCGCAGTCGGCTTTGTGCTCGCGCTGCAGGGTTATTACACGCTGAGCCGCTACGGTGCGACCGCATCTCTCGGCTTGGTGGTCGCGTTATCGCTGGTGCGCGAGCTTGGACCCGTGGTGACGGCACTCTTGTTTGCCGGGCGTGCAGGGACCTCGCTGACGGCGGAAATCGGCCTTATGAAGGCCGGCGAGCAATTGGCGGCGATGGAAATGATGGCGGTCGACCCGAAGGCGCGAGTGCTCGCGCCTCGCCTGCTGGCAGGATTGATTTCAATGCCGCTGTTGGCGGCGCTGTTTTCCGCGATCGGAATACTCGGTGGTTACGTGGTGGGCGTGTTGATGATCGGCATCGACTCGGGCGCGTTCTGGTCACAGATGCAAAATGGGGTTGACGCAGTCGATGACGTTGGCAACGGTATCGTCAAGAGTTTTGTTTTCGGCATAGCGTGCACGGTCACCGCGCTGTATCAAGGGTTCGAGGCGAAACCGACACCTGAAGGCGTGTCGGAAGCCACCACACGCACCGTTGTCATTTCGTCGCTGTTGGTGCTTAGCCTCGACTTTGTTCTCACTGCGCTGATGTTCAGCGCGCCAAGCTAGCTCGATTGGAGACGTTCGATGGGACGCAAAGGGGTTGAAACACTGGTCGGGCTGTTCGTGCTGCTCGGCATTCTTGCGATTTTGTTTCTTGCGTTGCGTGCGGCCAACCTGGGTAACTTCGTGGTAGGCGATACATATACGGTGACGGCGCGGTTCGACAATATTGGCGGATTGAAGGTGCGGGCGCCCGTAAAGAGTGCCGGCGTCACGGTCGGACGCATCAAAGCCATCGCGCTGGACACGAACACGTACCAAGGCAGAGTCACGATGGAACTCGAGCAGGGGGTGACCTTCCCAAGCGATACGTCGGCCAAGGTTCTAACCTCCGGACTGCTTGGCGACCAGTTTGTGGGGCTAATACCGGGCGGATCGGACAAAAACCTGGAACCCGGCGGGGAGATAAAGCTCACGCAATCGGCTGTGTTGCTTGAAAATCTGATTGGTCAGTTCTTGTATAACAAGGCAGCGGATCCGCCGGATACGCCGCCGGCGGCCCCTGCCAAATAGCGAATTTAACGCCGCTATCACTACAAGCGAAATCTATCGATGAAGCTCATTCCGACTTCTTTTTTTCGCAGCGCCATCGCGGCACGTTCGAGCACACTTTCGCTCGCGCTTTCGATCGTCGCAGTTGCGTTGTCAGGCTGCGCTACGGTGCCGGCCGATTCCGGTAACGATCCGCGCGACCCGCTCGAATCGTTCAACCGGCAGGTGTTCGAGTTCAATGAGGTCGTCGATCGCGCCGTGTTAAAACCGGTGGCGCAGGCTTATGAATTCGTGTTACCCGAACCGGTTCGTGATTGCGTCAGCAACATTTTCAGCAATTTCCGCGAGCCCTCGAACGCGGTGAATAACCTGTTGCAAGGTAAGCCGATCGACGCGATCTCCGATGTGTGCCGCCTGGTCGTCAACAGCACGATTGGCTTGGCCGGATGCTTTGATCCCGCGCGCAAAATGGGGCTTGAAAAACACAGCGAAGATTTTGGCCAGACTTTGGGCCGCTGGGGTCTTGGCGCCGGCCCGTATCTAGTGGTGCCAATTCTGGGCCCCAGCAGCGTGCGCGATGCGATCGGCATCTATGGCGCGGAACCGTATCTCGATCCCAATTTTTACATTGACAATATTCGCGTGCGCAATGCAATCATCGGCACGCGCGTTGTCGATCAGCGGGCACAGTTGCTGCGAGCCGATGACTTGGTCTCCGGTGCGGCTCTCGATAAGTATCGCTTTATCCGCGACGGCTATCTGCAGCGCCGGCGCAGCCAAGTCTACGACGGCAGCCCGCCGCCGTCGGCTGATGACGCGCCTTTAAATACCCCGTCTGCCAGTCCACCGGCCGCCGACCCGAACGTTAAGAAGGAGTTGGTGCCACCCCAGTCGAACCCGGCGCCGGCCAGCAAGTAGGCGCTGCTTGAACGAAGGGCAGCCGTGCCGGTCCTACCTCCACCTTTCCATTTCCATAAGAGACGAATGCCAATGCAATTCTTGAAAACCTTAGTACTCACTTTGGCGGCCTCGACGCTGCTGACGTCAGCCGCTGCGCAGGCGCCGGCCGCCGCTCCCGACGCCATGGTGCGTGACTTGTCGAATGAAGTGTTGAGCGCAATTAAGGCCGATAAAGCCCTGAAGTCGGGCGACAGCGGTCGCGTGCAGCAACTGGTCGACGAGAAAGTTCTTCCATACACCGATTTCCAAAAAATGACTCAGTTGTCAGTGGGGCCGGGTTGGCGCAACGCGACACCCGAACAGCGTGCTGCTCTGACACGCGAGTTCCGTACATTGCTGGTGCGCACGTACAGTGGCGCATTAGGGCAGGTCAGCGACCACAAAGTCGAGCTGCGGCCTTTTCGCGCACAACCGACCGATACCGACGTGATCGTGCGTACGCAGGTCGTGGCGTCGCGTGGCGATCCAATCCAGCTCGACTACCGGCTTGAGAAGTCCGATGCCGGTTGGAAGATTTACGACATCAATATTCTCGGTGTCTGGCTGGTCGAAAACTACAAGTCGCAATTCAGCTCGCAGGTCAATTCGAGCGGAATCGATGGTTTGATCAAGACGCTCACTGAGCGCAATAGCCAGCTCGCACAGAAAAAAGCCTGACGGGCAATGCGCATCGATGCCGACGACATGAGCTTGGCCAACGCGTCGCAGTTGGCTGGGCTCGGCATCGCAGCGGTTCAGGCTGGTGACACCTCATTCGACTTGTCTGCCGTGCGCACGTGCGATTCGTCTGCGCTGGTGGTCTTGCTCGCGTGGCAGCGCGCCGCGATTGCGGCCGGGCGCTCGATCGAAGTGGCGGGAGTGCCGGCGGATTTGTTGAGCCTGGCGACGGTTTACGGTGTGGATAGCATTCTGCCAATCTCCGACGCCGCCCGCCCGTAGTCGACTGCGATTTACCCATCCTCGCGCAAGGTCACGCTGGCTGCCATTCAGGTTTCCGCTGTTACCAAGCGCTACGGATCGACGCTTGCACTGGACCGTGTCGATCTAGAGATCCAGCGTGGCGAGTTCTTCGGGCTGCTGGGGCCCAACGGCGCTGGCAAGACAACACTGATTTCAATCATTGCCGGCCTGGTGCGCGCGACCGACGGTCACGTGACAGTGATGGGGCACGACGTCGTCGATGATTACCGCGCAGCGCGACTGGCTCTAGGCGTTGTTCCGCAGGAGCTCGCGTTCGATCCCTTTTTCACCGTGCGCGAAACGCTCGCATTTCAATCCGGCTACTTTGGCTTGGCCAACAATGGCGCGTGGATCGATGAAGTGCTGACCAATCTCGGTCTCGCGTCGCGCGCCGACACCAATATGCGCGCGCTGTCGGGAGGCATGAAGCGGCGCGTGCTGGTAGCCCAGGCATTGGTGCACAAGCCGCCGGTCATCGTACTCGACGAGCCGACTGCCGGCGTCGATGTCGAACTCAGGCAGACACTCTGGTCGTTCATCCGCCGATTGAATCAGGAAGGTCATACGATCGTGCTGACGACGCACTACCTCGAGGAAGCGCAAGCGCTGTGCCAGAGGATCGCAATGCTCAGGTCGGGCACCGTGATCGCACTCGACACCACGCGCGCGCTGCTGTCGCACATCGAAGGCGTGCAGATGACGCTGCGCGTACGTGGGACGGTGCCACGGTCGGTGCTCGCGCACCGGATCGATGAGCGCGATGGCGCTCTTGTGCTGCGGCTCGGTGAACCCGGCGACGTCGGCCGCGTGCTGGCCGAGTGCCAGGCGGCGGGCTGCGAGATCGAGGATCTGGAGGTCGGTCGCGCCGATCTCGAAGACGTGTTTCTGCAATTGATGGCAGAGCGCGCCGAATCAGAGCGCATTCCGGCGCTGGCTACGGCATGACCCTTCCGCACGGTCGCTCGACGGAAGGGTTACGGGCAGCACGTGAGCCGCTTGGCGGAACGGCGCGTAGCGTTCAAGGAGCACTTATTCGTTCTTCGCCCGCAGTTTCATTTCGCACGCTGCTTTCGAAGGAGATGCTGCGCTTCTGGAAAGTGAGCTTCCAGACGGTCGGTGCGCCGGTGCTGACTGCGGTGCTTTATCTGCTCGTGTTCGGCCACGTCCTCGAAGAACACGTGCAGGCACTGCCCGGCGTCAGCTACACCGCGTTTTTGATCCCTGGGCTCGTAATGATGTCGGTGCTGCAAAATGCCTTTGCGAACTCGTCTTCGAGCCTGATTCAGTCAAAGATCATGGGCAGCTTGATCTTCATCCTGCTACCGCCGTTTTCGCATTGGCAGTTATTCAGCGCATACGTAGCAGCGTCAGTCGTGCGCGGCGTAGTGGTGGGTTTAGGCGTTTTTGTCATCACAGTGTGGTTTGCCCCGCCGACCTTTGCGGCGCCGTTATGGATTGTCGCCTTTGGGCTGCTCGGAGCCGCCATGCTCGGCACCCTGGGACTAATTGCTGGCATCTGGGCGGACAAGTTCGATCAGCTGGCGGCGTTTCAAAACTTTATCGTGATGCCCGCAACATTTTTGTCGGGCGTGTTCTATTCGGTACAAAGTCTGCCTCCGTTCTGGCGCACTGTTTCGCACTTCAATCCGTTTTTCTACATGATCGACGGTTTTCGCTACGGATTTTTTGCACAGTCGGACGTCAACCCCTGGGTCAGCCTGGCCGTGCTTACGCTTGCGTTCGCTGTTGTAGCGGGAATCGCGGTCAATCTGTTGGCGCGCGGCTTCAAGCTGAGAAACTGATGGAACCGACGCCCGGCGACGTAGAACGCTACATCGCGGATGGCCTCGAGTGCGAAGTCGTCGAAGTGTCAGGCGACGGCCGGCATTTCGAGGCACTGATCGTCAGCGCGGCGTTCGAAGGGCAGTCGCGCATTGCGCGTCACCAGTGTGTCTATCGCGCGCTAGGCGACCGCATGCGGCAGGAGATTCATGCGTTGTCGATGCGAACTCTGACCCCCGCCGAGTTTCAGCTGCAACAGCGCGGAGCGTCACAGTCCTGATTTCATCTAGTCTTCATTCGAAGTTCGTGCCCAATTCGCCTGCGCGCGCGAGCCTTGCTACCGATCGCCCGCCCGTGGGCACGTCTGCAAGGAGCTTCGAATGCCTGATTCCACTGCAAGTCCCCGCATTACTCGTGCCGTACAGTTCCGCTCCTCGCTAGATCAGCCGGCGCATGCCGGCACTGCCGGATCGATGGATAAACTGAAAATTCGTGGCGGAACTCGTCTGGCAGGCGAAATTACGGTTTCCGGCGCGAAGAACGCGGCTTTGCCCATCCTCGCTGCGTCGCTGCTGACCGCCGATGAGCTCATAGTCGACAACGTGCCGCAACTTCAGGACGTCGCCACGACATTAAAGCTGCTGCAGCAGATGGGTGTTGCCGCCGAGCGTGACGGCAAGACGGTGCGGCTCAAGGCCGCCACACTCACCAAGACCGAGGCGCCGTACGAGCTGGTGAAGACGATGCGTGCATCGATCCTGGTGCTCGGCCCCCTGGTCGCGCGCGCGGGCCAGGCACGCGTGTCGCTGCCCGGCGGTTGCGCCATCGGTGCGCGCCCTGTCGATCAACATATCAAAGGGCTCGAAGCACTCGGTGCGACGATTCGCATCGAAAACGGATTCGTCGTTGCTGCAGCCGGGCGGTTGCGCGGCGCTCGCATCGCGACCGACATGGTGACCGTGACCGGCACCGAAAATCTGATGATGGCTGCGACGCTTGCGCACGGCGAAACGGTTCTCGAAAACGCCGCGCGCGAGCCTGAAGTCGTAGATCTTGCTAGCGCGCTGAACACGATGGGCGCTCGCATTAGCGGCGCGGGCACTGACCGCATCGTGATCGAAGGCGTCGAGCGGTTACATGGCGCACGTCACAGCGTTATGCCTGATCGCATCGAAACCGGCACCTTTCTAAGCGCTGTCGTCGCGGCTGGCGGGCAAGCAGCGCTGCGTGGGGCCGCGCCGGAGACTTTGCAGTCGGTACTCAACAAACTGCGCGAAACAGGCGCGCAGATCGAGGCACAAGACGGCGCGCTGCGCATTCGCATGGACGCGCGACCGCGCGCGGTAAGTTTGCGTACCGCTCCGTACCCTGACTTTCCCACCGACATGCAAGCTCAATTCATGGCGCTCAATTCCGTCGCCGACGGCGTTGGAGCGATCACCGAGACGATTTTCGAGAATCGATTCATGCATGTGCACGAGTTGCAGCGACTCGGCGCCAACATCACGATCGACGGCAACACCGCCACCGTGACGGGCGTCGACAAACTCGCTGGTGCGCCGGTGATGGCCACCGATCTGCGCGCGTCCGCCAGCCTCGTCGTCGCTGCGCTGGCGGCAGACGGCGAAACG
>DATLOA010000187.1:0-6252 GCA_035536515.1 Burkholderiaceae bacterium
GTAGAAGACACATCGCGCGGAATCGTACAGCCGCATCACTGCGTCGAAGCACTGTCGACAGACAGCGTTGGATAGTTCGTCGCGGCGCGCAAGCGTTGGGCGGAGCTGTCCTGCCTGGGCGTCGGGCACTAGAGTGCCGACGAACGTAGGCGATGCAGCTGCGCCAGCCGCTGTTGATGAAGTGCAGCGCAAACGTTTTTAGTTTCCTTATGTCAGCTTCGCCACCGCCAACGACAACCACTTCACTCCCTGCGGACCGAAGTTGATTTGTGCACGTGCATCGTCGCCGTTGCCTTCCAAATTGATCACGACGCCCTCACCGAAGCGCGCGTGATTGACCGACTGGCCGATGCGATAGCCGTGTGTAGGTTTCTCGCGTGCGATTCGTATCGACGGCACCACCCCGCTATCGTGCCATTGACCAAACCGGCCCCCGGCACTTGCTCGCACTCGCGGCGTTAGCCACTTAACGGCGCCCTCGGGTAACTCTTCGATAAAGCGCGACTTGATTCCGTAGCGCGTCTGCCCGTGCAGCATCCTGCTCTGCGCAAAGCTGACATACAGCCGCTGCCGCGCGCGCGTGATCGCGACATACATCAGGCGCCGCTCTTCTTCGGGGCCGCCCGGCTCGTTCATGCTGTTCTCGTGCGGGAATAGTCCTTCTTCGAGTCCGCCGATAAAGACTGCGTAGAACTCGAGCCCCTTTGCAGAATGTACGGTCATTAACTGCAGCGCGTCCTGGCCCGCCTGTGCCTGGTTGTCGCCGGCCTCAAGCGACGCGTGCGACAGAAACCCTGCGAGCGGGGATAGCTGCGCTGTCTCAGCATCGCTTTGCGCACCAGGGGTATCGGCTGCGTAGCCCTCCTCGGTTACAAAGGCCGCAGCGGCGTTCACGAGCTCGTTCAGATTCTCGATTCGCTCCTCGCCTTCCCTTTCGGTCTGATAGTGTGCAATCAGCCCGCTTTGCTGGACTACTACGCTGACGATCTCGGACAAAGGCAGCTCAGCAACTTCAGCGCGCATCTTGTCGATCAGCTTGACGAAGGCGCTCAGGTTAGAACCACCTTTGCCGCTCAGTGCGCCGACCGCGGAGTACAGCGTCTGGCCACCGGCGCGCGCGGCATCGCCGAGCTGCTCGAGCGTTCGCGCGCCGATCCCGCGCGGCGGAAAGTTGACAATGCGCAGGAACGCGGTGTCGTCGGCCGGATTTTCGATCAGGCGCAGATACGCCAGCGCGTGCTTGACTTCGGCACGCTCGAAAAATCGTAGCCCACCGTAGACGCGATACGGAATCGCCGCGCTGAACAGCGCGTGCTCGATGACGCGCGATTGCGCATTCGAGCGATACAGAATTGCGATCTCTCCGCGACTATGACCTTCGGCGATCAAGCCTTTAATCTCTTCGATCATCCACGCCGCTTCATAACCGTCGGTCTGCGCTTCGTAAATGCGCACCGGCTCGCCTTCGCCGGCGTCGGTCCACAGATCCTTGCCGAGCCGACGCTTGTTATTCGAGATCAGCGCGTTGGCTGCATTCAGAATATGGGCGCCCGAGCGATAGTTCTGCTCGAGCTTGATCAGATTCGGCACGCGAAACTCGCGCTCGAAGTCCGCCATATTGCCGACATTGGCGCCACGGAACGCGTAAATCGAGTTGTGCGTGCAGATACCATTGGCGATGAAGTTGTGCGAATCCTCGACGTCCAGGTCATAAATGGTGTGCGATTCGGCATCATGCAGCTCGACTTCGCGCACGATGTCGTAGCCCCCCTTCGCATCGGCGACCGCCATGCCGGCACGCACATACTGCGCTTGAATTAACGGCAAATACCCTTTGCCCATCCGTGCGCGCTGAATAAGACGTCCACCCAACACGGCGCGCAGGCGGGACGCGTCTTCAACCGCCGTGCCGTAGTCACGCCGCCAGAACTTGGCGGCCCACCCGCCCTTGCCCTCAATGATCGGTTTCATCACGAAGCCGGCTTCGACCGCCTGATGCATCGCCGCTTCGTTGCACGTACGTGCATAGATGCGATGGTCAGGCTTGTCGCGACGTGAATCGCTGCACATGCTGACGATCACGTCGCCTTCGTCGCCGAATGAAGGGCGGCGCCGATCATCGGGATGATCGAACGCCAGACCGCGATCTGCCAGAAGCCACTTGGCGGCGCGCTCGGTATTGAGTTCATAGAATTCGCGCGGCACCGCTGCTTCTCCCCTGCGCTTGCGCCCGGCGGTGAACGCGCGCATTGGCAAGCCGTACTTCAACGACATTATTGCGAGATCTTCCTGTGCCTCGACGGCGCCTTCGTAGGTGCCGATGATCCAGATCTGCTCTCCGCCCTCCTTTCGCGCGCGGTAGCGGAACCCGGGCGGCAGATATTTGCTGTGCCGAGCCCGCCGATGCCCGGCCACCGCAAGCCGGTACCCAACGCCGGGCTTCATCATCATGTATAGAAAAAACCGCGCTGGCATGTGGCCAACCGCATAGCCGGCGAAATGCACGTGCTCAGGCGTGGTCGTCAGCGTTTTGCCCTTTTGGGTGCGAATCGTGACGAGCCGCGTCTGCTCGGTGCGGTAGTGCACGCGCCACACGCGCGACGAGCCCATTTTGCCGCCGCCGATACACGACCTGACGATATTGCCAACACGGATCTGCTCGACCGGCTTCACTGTGCCGTCACCCATCATCACTTCGGTGCCGGCCACGACACATTGATCGTCGTCGCCGACTGCAAACACCGCGTTATCGGTGCCCGCGAGCTGCTTCAGCCATGTGTATTGCAACCGGTTCGTGTCCTGGAATTCGTCGACCAGCACGTGGCGAAACCGGTTCTGATAATGCACGCGCAGCATCTCGTTTCGATCCAGGAGCTCGTAGCATCGCAGCAATAGCTCGGCGAAGTCGACCACGCCTTCACGGTTACATTGGGCGTCATATTGCGCATACAGCTCGACGAATTTACGGTTGTAATCGTCGTTGACTTCTACCGCCTTCGCGCGCAGCCCGGCTTCTTTTGAACTGTTGATGAATTGTTGTACGTTGCGCGCCGGATAGCGCTCGTCGTCAATATTGTTGGCTTTCAGCAGACGCTTGATCGCGCCAAGCTGATCAGCTTGGTCCAGAATCTGAAAGGTGGACGGCAACCCCGCGTCACGCCAGTGCGCGCGCAGCATTCGGTTGCACAGCCCGTGAAACGTGCCGATCCACATGCCGCGCGTATTGATGGGCAGCATCGCCGACAGCCGCGTCAGCATTTCCTTCGCGGCCTTGTTGGTGAAAGTGACCGCGAGTACGCCCTGCGCTGACACCTGCCCGATTTGTATGAGCCACGCGATTCGCGTAGTTAGGACGCGCGTCTTACCGCTGCCCGCGCCGGCCAGTATCAGCGCTGATTGATTCGGAAGCGTGACCGCGGCGAGCTGCCGCTCGTTCAAATTGGCGAGCAAATTCATACGAGGCGCGAAGTCTAAGGGCAAGCGCTCCCGCACATAGCGCACCATATAATTGTTTGATGAATCCGAGGTACGAACCGCAGGCCGTCGAGGCCGAAGCGCAGCGCCATTGGCGCATGACCAACGCGTACCGCGCGGCCGAGCATGCGAAGGACGCCGACGGCAAGGCGAAGGCTAAGTTCTACGTGTGCTCGATGCTGCCGTACCCGAGCGGCAAGCTGCACATGGGCCATGTTCGCAACTACACGCTGAACGATGTGCTGTATCGCGTCCAGCGGATGCGCGGCTACAACGTGATGACGCCGATGGGCTGGGACGCGTTTGGCCTGCCGTCCGAGAATGCGGCGATCGACAAGAAGGTGTCGCCGGCCGCATGGACCTACGCCAACATTGCCGACATGAAGTCGCAGATGGAGCCGCTCGGGCTCGCGTTCGACTGGTCGCGCGAAGTCACGACGTGCAAGCCGGACTATTACGTCTGGAATCAATGGATGTTTTTGAAGATGCTCGAATCGGGCATCGCGTATCGCAAGACGCAAATTGTTAACTGGGATCCGGTCGATCAGACGGTGCTTGCCAACGAACAGGTGATCGACGGCCGCGGATGGCGCTCGGACGCTATTGTCGAGAAGCGTGAGATCCCGGGCTACTACTTGGCGATTACGAAGTACGCCGATGAGCTGCTCGAAAATATCCAGCAGCTAGATTGGCCGCCGCATGTGCGCGCGATGCAGGAAAGCTGGCTTGGCAAGAGTGTTGGCGTGAACTTAGGATTTCCATACGCACTGGATGGTGAACAAAAGCTATTGCGTGTGTTCACCACCCGCGCCGACACAATCATGGGCGTTACGTTCGTCGCGATCGCGGCCGAGCATCCGCTCGCTGTGCGCCTGGCGCGCGACTCACCCGCGCTTGCGGCGTTCATCGCGGAGTGCAAACGCGGCACGACTTCCGAGATCGACGCTGCCACGATGGAAAAGACTGGCGTGCCGACCGGATTCCACGTTACGCAACCATTGTCGGGCGACAAGCTTGAAGTCTGGATCGGTAACTACGTGCTGATGGGCTATGGCGAAGGCGCGGTGATGGGCGTGCCCGGCCACGACGAGCGCGATTTCGAGTTCGCGAAGAAGTATGGATTGCCTATTAAGGAGGTGATCGCAGTCGCACCGCAACTTGCTCCTGCCGAAGGTGAATGCAAATTTTCCAGCGACGCCTGGCAGCCGTGGTACGCCGACAAGGAACATGGCGCGTGCGTCAACTCGGGCAAATACGACGGGCTGATGTACGAAGCCGCGGTCGACGCGATCGCTGCCGATTTAAAGGCGCTCGGCGTCGGCGATAAGCAGGTTCAATGGCGCTTGCGCGACTGGGGCATTTCGCGTCAGCGCTATTGGGGCACTCCGATTCCGATTATTCATTGCGACGATTGCGGCGTCGTTCCGGTGCCATATGAAGACCTACCGGTGCTGCTCCCTGAACATCTGGTTCCCGATGGCACCGGCAATCCGCTGAACAAGTACGAACCGTTTCTAAAGTGCGAATGTCCGCGCTGCGGCAAGGCTGCCCGGCGCGAGACCGACACGATGGACACATTCGTTGATTCGTCCTGGTACTACATGCGCTATTGCTCGCCGGATAACGCCGGCGCGATGGTGGATCAGCGCAACGATTACTGGATGCCGATGGATCAATACATCGGCGGCATCGAGCATGCGGTGCTGCATTTGCTGTATGC
Organism: Burkholderiaceae bacterium; assembly: GCA_035536515.1. Taxonomy (GTDB): domain Bacteria; phylum Pseudomonadota; class Gammaproteobacteria; order Burkholderiales; family Burkholderiaceae_F; genus JACCZX01. The sequence continues at coordinate 5,195 of DATLOA010000187.1, forward strand.
GCGCTTCTGGACCAAGGTGATGCGCGACATGGGTCTGGTCAAGTTCGACGAGCCGTTCAAGCGATTGTTCACGCAGGGCATGCTGACGGCGGAGTGCTATTACCGCGAAGACGACACCGGCAAGAAGCGCTGGTATTACCCGAGCGAGATCGATGTCGAATACGACGATCGCGGCCGGCCTATCAAGGTCACCGCAGCGGAAGACGGCGAGCCTGTTTTTTACGGCGGCACTGAGAAGATGTCGAAAAGCAAGAATAACGTCGTTGAGCCGCGCGACATCATCGCGCGCTTCGGCGCCGACACCGCGCGTGCATTCGTGATGTTCGCCGGGCCTCCCGACCAGAGCGCACCCTGGTCAAGCTCGAGTGCCGACGGCACGTACCGCTTCTTGCGCCGGCTATGGACTTTTGGCTTCGAGCATCGGCAAGCGATTGCGCAGGCAGGCGCGTTTGACGAGAGCTCGCTTTCGGCGAGTGACAGACAGTTGCGGCGCGAGATTCACATGCATCTGAGGCAGGCTGACGTCGATTACGAGCGCATGCACTACAACACTGTCGTTTCGGCGGCAATGAAGATGCTGAATGCGCTCGAACAGGCGGGCTCGGGCAATGGCAGTCATGCGCCCGCAAGCCCGGCGGTCACGAGCGAATCGACGGGCATTCTGCTACGCGTTCTGTATCCGCTTGCTCCGCATATCACGCATTCGCTGTGGAACGAGCTTGGTTATTCACGCAATGGCGAGATCGTCGATGCGCCATGGCCGCTAGTCGACGAATCGGCGTTGATACAGGACGAGATGGAGCTAGTCGTTCAGGTCAACGGCAAGGTGCGCAGCTCGATCCGCGTACCGACGCATGCCGGCGACGCTGCGATCACCGCAACCGCGCTTGCCGATGCCAACGTCATACGCTTCGTAGAAGGCCGGCCGGTGAAGTTTTCGAAGGTCGTACGGCCGAAGCTCGTCACCATCGCCGTCTGATGCTGCGAGTGCTGTTTGTTGCAGTGATCATTTCCGCAAGCGGTTGCGGTTTTCAGCTGCGCGGCTCGCAAACGTTGCC
>DATLOA010000188.1:0-3569 GCA_035536515.1 Burkholderiaceae bacterium
TCCGCTGCTGCGTCCGGAAGACATTCAGAACATCGTCGTGTCCACTGGAGGCAGTCTGGCGGCGATCAATGCGATTCTTGGCGGGCTGCAGATCAACAGTTTCGACTTCGACACGATGCGCGGCCTAGCCGGCCCCACCGATTCCAAGGCTTATCACGGCGGTATTTCTTATCGGTTCGGCAGTAACACGCTTTACGGCGTTTATAACTACGGCAAAGACAACGGCCGCTCGCCTTGGGCGACCCAGGACGCGAAGGCGCAGCACTACGGCGTCGCCTACTTCTATGAATTTTCTCGTCGTACGCAGTTGTACGCGGTCGCAGCGTTCGTCAATAACAGCGACCAATCGCGGCTGAGTCTGTCTTCCGCGGGATACACCACCGGTTATACGACCTCCGCAGGGGAAGATGCTCGGGCGCTTCAACTCGGGCTACGGCATAGCTTTTGAACTCAGGGGCGCCGGTGCGCGGTGCGGACCGGCGACAAAGACCTTGGTCAGGTCCCCCAAAGCGCTTAATTCCTTGTTGTCTCACTGCAACACGCAACACACTAATTCAGCCCTTTTCATCTGGTTTCTTTGCCTTGTCATGGCTCGTCTGAAAGAATGCGTTTCAACTTCCTCCGGGGAGTGATTCATTCGCGTGGCGGCTTCGTGCGGGGCCGTGGCGTAAAAAGAATTCCCATCACCAGCTAGGAGAGCTTCACATGAAAAAGAATCTGATGGCACTGGCAGTATTCGGTGCTTTCTCAGGCGCTGCGCTCGCACAGTCGAACGTAACGCTTTACGGCATCATCGATGTCAACTACCAATACAACGATCCGAGTTCGAGCGCATTGTCGTCCACGCGCGGAATCAACTCCGGGCACCAGTCCGGCTCCCGTTGGGGCGTACGTGGTACGGAGGCGATTTCCCCGAACTTGAATGCAGTTTTCACTCTTGAGGGCGGCTATAGCGCTGACACCGGTACGCTTGGCCAAAGCAGCGCAGCGTGTACCGGAGCGCCGGTAACTGCGCCTTGCGCCGGCGGCGTACAGAGCCGACTCTTCGGTCGTCAGGTGTGGGCTGGTCTGTCGGGCGGATGGGGCACGTTTGTCGCGGGTCGGGTCGCCACGTTTTCGTCGGGCACCGGCTCATTCGATATGTTTGGCAACACCGATCCGTTCCTGACGGGATTTGGCGATTCAGCGCTTCCTTTCTCATCGGCTCGAGCACTCCGCTTGGATAACTCGGTGCTTTATCAGTCACCAACCTTTGGCGGTTTCAAGTTCGGCGTGGGCCATTCGTTTAACGCAAGTGGTCCTGAAATTGCGGGTAGCGGCAATAACGTTGACGTGACGTTCACCGGCGCCTCGTTTGCGACGGGTCCGTTCTTCGCTGCTTTGACCTGGGATCGGATCGATATCCCCGGTGCTCCGGACAACCAGACCAACCTGCAGGCTGGTCTGACGTTTGATCTGAAGTTCCTGAAGCTTCATGCCGGTTACGCGAAAGAAGATAACCAGCGCGTGTTCAACGTCGCCGGTATCACCTCAGGCGCAGATGCCGATGCGTGGATGGGCGGCATAACGATTCCGCTACTGGGCGGCAACATTCTTGCCTCCTACACCCGCTACGATGGCGACCGTGTGCAGCTGACGCCGACGACGTTTGACGAACGCGACTTCAAGAACATCGCCGTCGGTTTCACATATCCGCTTTCGCGCCGTACGAACGTATATGCAACCTGGAATAGAGTCGACGGCGACCACACCATCAACAACAGCGCGACGCTGGACCGTAAGCAGTACACGGTGGGTATGCGTCACCTGTTCTAAGCCTTACCGGCATTCTTACGATTAAGGCCACTTTCCAGTGGCCTTTTTTTATTGATGGGCAATGACGCCGCAAGCGCTGCTTGTACCGCCGGCATTAGTTTCAATGCCACCGCGCGATCAATCGACTCCACCCTGAGCCGGCGCGCGATGACATCTTCGCCGCTATGCGCTTGCTCATGCCGCGCGGCCAGCCGAACGTAGCTCGCTATGTCGGCGCCGCCACCTGCCAGCGCCGATGCCTCCGCCGCGCTGCAAGCAGCTTCGATCGAATCATCGACGTCGAGCTTGATGCCAGCAGTCGTGCACAGTCTCGTGTCGAGCAGTCCTGCGGTCGCAGCTTGATCGAGCGCATCGAGCGCCATCTTCCGATACGTTGTCCATTTGCCGCCGATCACTGTGATCAGGTTCTGGCGCTCGATGACGATTGCGTGCTCGCGCGAGATGGTCTTGGTTGCGCGAGCGGCGCGCGGCGAAAACAGTGGGCGCAGCCCCGCAAAAGTTGTCAGCACGTCACCCGCTGACGGAGCCGCCTGCAGGTAGCCGCGTGCGGTGGCGAGTATGAATTCGATTTCGGCCTCTGACGCCTCCGGTGTCCAGGTTGGTCCATTAGCAGCAACGTCGGTCGTGCCGATCATCAACCGCTCACGCCACGGAATTGCGAACAACACGCGGCCGTCGGCGGTTCGCGGAATCATCATTCCGGCAGCGCCTGGTAAAAATGAGTTAGGCACGACGATGTGAGAGCCGCGGCTGACCACCGTTAACGGTGCCGCAGCAGCATCTAATCGTCGACGGACCTGATCCGCCCACACGCCGGTGGTGTTGAATACCGCCCTCGCGCGCAGCTCGAAGCGCTCCGACGATAGAACGTCGTGTGCAACGATCGCCCCGACGCCACCACCTGCGATGTTAATTCGCTCGGCCTCGACGTAATTGACGGCAACCGCGCCGATTCGCACCGCAGTGCGCATCAAAGCGATCGCCAGACGCGCGTCGTCGAACTGCGCGTCCCAGTACTCAACTCCACCGAGCAGCCCATCGGTCTTGACGCCGGGCAAACGCGCAATTGTCTCGGCGCGCGATAACCAGTGCGTGTCGCCGATGCCCCGCTTGCCGGCAAGTGCGTCGTAAATGTCGAGCCCGACGCGCATGAATTCGCGCTCGAACAGCCGATAACATGGGACGATGAATTTAAGCGGTCGGACGAGCCGCGGCGCATTGGCCAATAACAACGCCCGCTCCGACAACGCCTCGCGCACCAGTTTGACGTTGCCCTGGGCGAGATAGCGCACGCCGCCATGAATCAGCTTAGTACTGCGGCTGGAGGTGCCGCTCGCGAAGTCGCGCGCTTCAATAAGGGCAGTGCGAAAACCGCGCGCCGATGCATCGAGAGCAATCCCGAGTCCGGTCGCTCCGCCGCCGATAATGACGACATCCCACTCGCTTCGCTCTCGCAATTGCGCAAGCAATCGCTCGCGATCGATGACCTCAGGGACGGTCATGCGGCCCAGTGCCGCGAGCGCTCGACCGCCTTGTGCCACCGCGCGATCAACTCGTCGCGCTGCGAATCCTGCATCGCAGGCTCGAAGCGGCGCTCGGCACGCCATAGCGCCGAGATTTCATCGAGTCCGCTCCAGAAGCCGGTCGCCAGTCCGGCGAGGTACGCGGCGCCGAGGGCGGTCGTCTCGGTCACCTCCGGGCGCACGACTGGCACGCCGGTGACATCCGCGTGAAACTGCAGCAACAAGTCGTTC
>DATLOA010000189.1:0-3026 GCA_035536515.1 Burkholderiaceae bacterium
CGACCAGGGAAGCGGCGCCTGCCACGTTCAAATCATCGAGCAATGCGACGATGTCGCGCTCGAGTGCCTGCTTGCCGGCGGCGTCGAGTGCGGCAAACGCTTTGTGCGTCGGCCCGTAGTAGTCACGGAAGATGTGCATGAAGTGCGCGGCGGACAGATAGCGAAAGTTGAAGTGCTGCCGCTCACAGCGAATCTTTTGCGCCTGATTTCCGAACAGCTCCTGGATGTGCGCTTCGGTGCCCCACGAAGCAGGCGACTTCACACCCGCGGGGGGCGCGACGTGCGCGCCGATGATCTTGAACAGCCGACCGATAAATCCTTGCGGCGTCCAGCTCGCCAGGCCAATGCGACCGCCACTGCGCAACACACGCAGCATTTCGCTCGCGGTGCGAACGTGATCCGGCGCGAACATAGAGCCCAATGTTGATACCACGACGTCGAAGCTGCCGCTTTCAAACGGCAGGTTCTCAACGTCCGCTTCGAGGAATCGGACGTTCAGCCCCTCCGCTCGCGCACGCTCGCGGCCCTTGTCCAGCAAAGCGGGTACGTAGTCGGTGGACGTGACGTTCGCAAAGCGTCGCGCGGCAGCGAGCGTTACGTTGCCGTTGCCGGCAGCCACGTCGAGCACGCGTTCGCCAGCCCTAATGTCAGCGGCCTCGGCAAGCGATTCGCCGATGATCTGGAGCGTAGTGCCAACGACGGCGTAATCGCCGCTCGACCAGGTGGACTGCTGGCGCTGCTTGATGGCAGCGAAATCGGGCGTAACAGGAGTATCAAGAACAGAACTCATGAATATTTCCTTTAGTGAGTGAGATTGAGTAAGAATTCATCCGTGGTGGACATTGGCGCGGTCGGTCCGCATCAGCTCCGGATCGTCGTTGATCGCACCCGGCAAAGCGGCTTCAGCCGCGATTCCGCCTTGCGAACCGGCGTCGATCGATCCCGCGTGCTGGGGCCTTAGATAACCGTTGGCTGCCGTCAACCCGGCGGTGGTCAGTGTCATCGCGATGACGATGACCGCCATGGTCACCAGCGCGCGATCAATCAACTTGAGGCTTCTCATCGTGTGTGCTCCGAAAATGTGAAGACGAACCTTATGCAGGGGTGCGTTGCACGAGCGTTCCTCTTGCAGCCGGAAGTGGATTCGCGCATGCTGACCGACCCTGAGTAACGCACAGATGACCGTCCGTTTGCTTCTGTTTGGCTCGCCGACGATCGAGGTCGGCGGCGAGTTGCTCGCATTGCCTTTCGAGCGGCGCAATCAGTTGCTCGTGTTTCTCGCGCTAAAGCGCGCCTGGGTCGGTCGCGCCGAGTTGGCCACGCTGTTGTGGCCAGAACAGCAAAGCAAGCTCGCCTACACCAACCTGCGCAAGACGTTGCATCGCCTGCAGTCGTTGCGATGGGCACGAGGAATCGAATCGCAGGGCGGCGCCCTCAGGTTCGAAGCCGAAACCGATGTATCCGCTTTCGAATTGGCGCTGCGCGAGCAACGGATCTCTGACGCGCTGCCGATGCAACGCGGCGAACTGCTTGCTGGCTTCAACGACGACCAGAGCGAAGCGTGGTCGAGTTGGCTTAACTTTGAGCGCGAACGCCTGCGAGTCGCGTGGCGCGATGCGGCGCTTAACCGCCTCGCAGCGGATATCGATGCGGCCGAAGGCATCGAGTTGTCAACCCGCTTGCTGGATACGGACCCACTCGATGAGGCCGCGTTGCGTGGGCAGATGGCTTGGCTTGCGCGCAGCGGCCAGAGCGCACGCGCACGTCAGGCCTATCACGAGTATGCGAAGCGCCTTGCGGACGACCTTGGGCTCACGCCTGGAGCCGAGCTGCGAGCCCTGCACGATTCGCTTGCAACGGTGGCCTTGTCCGCGCCGGCGGTCCCGACGCCTGCCGCAAAGCTCGATGCCGACTTTGTGGGTCGCATCGTCGAACTGCGGCGCATCGGTGCGCTGCTGGCGCAGGACGATTGCAGACTGATATGCCTTGTAGGACCCGGTGGCGTGGGTAAAACTCGGCTCGCACAACGGGCAATGCAACAGTTTGCTCAGCAGTTTTCAGATGGCGCTGCGTTCATTCCGCTTGAAGACGTCGCTTCGGCAAGCGATCTCGGTGGTCGATTCGCGCGCGAACTCGGCATTACGGGCGGTAACTCGCTCGAGCGTGTGATCGAATTTCTATGCGAGCGGCAGATGCTGCTGGTGCTCGATAACTTCGAGCATCTGGCGACCGATGCGGCGGCTCTTGAGCTGCTGCTGAAAGGCTGCGCCCGGTTGAAGCTCATTGTGACTTCGCGCATTCGCCTGGCGATCTCCTGCGAGTGGCTATTGCCAATCGAAGGACTGCCGTGTCCGGAAGCCGAGGATCAGGACCGCGTCGAGTCGTTCGATGCGGCGCAGTTGTTCGTCAAGGCGGCCCAGCGTGTCGAGCCGGCTTTGGTGCCGGCAGTCGAGGCTGCATCCATTATTGACATCTGCCGGCAGGTCGAAGGGTTGCCGCTGGCATTGGAGCTCGCCGCTGCCTGGACTCGCGTACTGCCGTGCGATGCAATCGCTGCCGAGTTGCGGCACGGAACCGAGCTTCTGCACGCCGTCGATCATGCGCAGCCTGCGCGCCACGCGAGCATTGAGGTCGTGTTCGAACAATCGTGGCGGCTGTTAAACGCAATCGAGCGCGACGCCTTGTCGCGCCTCTCGGTCTTCCACGGCGGGTTCACGGCCGATGCCGCGCGTGGCGTGGCGGCCGCGTCGCTACCGGTGCTGGCTGCTCTGACCGACAAGTCGCTGCTCCGCAAGGAGGGTGCACGCTTGTTCATGCACCCACTGGTCCATCACCTTGCGGCGCTTCGGCTGCCCGACGGTGCAGCGCGCGAAGCGGCCGAACGCGCGCATGCACTCTACTTCCAGCAATTGATGGAGCAGCTGCGGCGCAACATCGAAAACGGGGACCGCGAAAGCCTGCAACGGCTCGACATCGAGTTCGAGAACTGCCGGGCCGCATGGCGGTGGTCGATCAAATCCAGTGCT
>DATLOA010000190.1:0-9760 GCA_035536515.1 Burkholderiaceae bacterium
TTTTCGTAGAGATAGACGAGGACGTCAAACACGTGGGCGCAATTTATGCGAGAGGTCGCGGGCTGTAAAGGGCGAATAGTCGGATTAACGCAACCTTTGGTATCGGTTACCCGGCAGCCGCTCAACATGTTGTGCCAGCTCGAGCTCGAGCAGCGCGCCCACCAGCTCGCCCGGCTCGCGGCCGCTCTGCTCGACCAAGCGCTCCAGGTCGATCGGATCGTGGCCGACCAGGCTCAGAACATCGGCGTGCGCGGCGGGTTCTAACCGCGCATCTTCTACGCTGCCGGCGGTGCCGCGCGTGAAGCCGATCTCTTCGAGCACATCGTGCGCCGATTCGACGAGCTTCGCGCCGTCGCGTATCAACTGGTGGCAGCCCTTGGCCAGCGGCGAGTGAATCGAACCGGGTACCGCGAACACTTCGCGTCCGTGGTCGGCGGCCAGGCGCGCGGTTATCAACGAGCCCGAGCGCAGCGCGGCTTCGACGACCAGCGTGCCGCGTGTCATGCCGGCGATGATGCGATTACGGCGTGGGAAGTTGTGCGCGATCGACGGTGTGCGCAGCGTGAATTCCGAGATCACCACGCCACGCTTGCGTATCTCGTTGGTCAAGGTGCGATTACTGGCCGGATACGTCACGTCCACTCCAGTGCCGACCACAGCGATCGTCGATGCATCGCTATCGGCCGCCAGTGCTCCACGATGCGCGGCGGCGTCGATGCCCAACGCGAGCCCGCTTGCAACGGTCACGCCGGCCTGCGCCATCGCGCGCGCGAAAAGCTGTGCGTTTTCGCTGCCCTGACGGGTCGCGTTGCGGCTGCCGACAATTGCGATCGAGGGGCGATTCAGCAACTCGGTGCGGCCGATGGCGTACAAAACGAGCGGGGGATCGGAAGTCGTCAGCAGCGCTTGCGGATAGGACGAATCCGCCAGTGTCAGCAGTGCATGATCGGCTGAGGCTGCGAGCCATTGTTCAGTGGCATCGATTGCCAACCGCGTCTCGGCACTCGGCGGCCCCGCCAACGTGCGTGCAAGCGCCTCGGGCAGCGAGCGCAGCAGCGTCGAGACGCCGGCGTCGAAGACGCCCTCTGGAAGGCCGAAATTCGAAAGAAGCTGGCGCGCAGCGCGCGGGCCGAGGCCTCGTGTGGTGATCAGGCGCACCCAGGCGGCGCGTTCGGCCGCCTGCATACCGCAACGGAGCTGCGATGCCTAGCGCGACGGCTGTGGGGACTGACGCAGAACCTGATTGACGTCTGCCTCGCGCTCGGTCGGCGTGCTCAGATCGAGGGAATCGGTAGGATTCGAGGCGCGATCGCCGACTTCCACTGCCTTTGTACCGCGCTGGATTAACGCATACGAGATGCCAGGAAAGACGCGGAACACGAACGCCAGTCCGATCTGCTCATCGGGTAGCTTGATGAATTCGCGCTTCGCAGCGGTGCGGTCAAGTTTGGTTTCACCGGTGCGCAGCAGTTGAAGTACGTCACCGCTCGACACACCCTCGTCACTGCCGCGGCTCAGCGTGATGATCTGCCCGCCGCCGGCATAGCGCACGCCGTCGTAAATCGCGATTACGCGCGCATCTATTGCGGAGGCGGGACGCTTCGGCATATACGTAACCAGCTCCTGGCGCTCGACCGGCAACAAGCGGTCGCCGATTCCGATCTCCTGCTTGCTCGAATCGATGCGCATCTTCGCGATCTCGCCGCCGCCGACTTTGTTGGCGGTACCCAGGTAAAACGCTTCGTAAGCAATCGGCTTCTTACGCCTTTTGTCGTCGGGGTCATACAGCGGACGCAGTGGGCGGAACACGTTGTAATTAATGATTGAATCGTCTTCGATGCCGCGCGCGTACGCGTCGTCCCCGCGGCCGACGAACACGCGGCCTTCTTGCGTGGCCACGATGCGCGGTGTATCGGCCAGACCGTTGGCGTCGAGCACCAAAGGTTGCGACAGGAACGGCGCAATAAGATTGTTCGGAATCGCAGCTATCGCGGTGCGCTCGCTGCCGATATCGCGAATGCGCGGCTCGAGGCGGCCAACGCCGGGCTCGCCTTCGGCCAACTGCAGGCGCGCACGGCCACCGTCCTTGACCAGCACCAGCGTCTGTCCGGGGTAAATCAGGTGAGGATTCTTGATCTGCGTCTTGTTCATGCCCCACAGTTCGGGCCAGCGCCACGGGCTGGTCAGGTACATGCCGGACAAATCCCACAGCGTGTCGCCGCTCTTGACCGTGTAGCGTTCGGGCGCGTTGGGTGCCAGGGCCGATAGCGGCACTCCGGACTGCGCGACCTGATCAGCGGTAACGCGCTGCTGGGGCGTGACCGGCAAGCGCGACGCGGGCGTCGAATCCTGCGCAAGCGCGGCACCGCCAAGCAGCGACACTGCGAAAATCGCAACTGACAGGCCGGGTAACTTCGCGCCTAACTTAATGTGGGTCATGAAAACTCCTGGTCACGCTTATCGATCCGTGGAACTGAAACGAAAGCCGGCGTCGCCTTTGGCGTGGGCTTGAACTTTCTGCAGGCGCGCCGATATCTAATAATGGGCTGCAAAGTTTGACCGTAATGCATTGATATAGCAACGGATGCACTGGGACTTCGATCCCGACTAAGCGCGATGCCATTGGTCGTAACCGACGCGTCTTGGCGCGCAAGTTTGGCTCACCCGGCCCGCAGGTGGTGCTTGAAAAGCACGCAAACTTCGGGCATTTATGACGGATTGAATCGGGGCAGATTGAAGGTGGCCCGTCGGCTTCGGCGGGAAGCTTCTTGTGGAGAGTTCATTGGCACTGCTAGACATCATTGAGTACCCAGATCCGCGACTGCGAACAGTCGCGCGACCGGTGACTCGCTTCGACGAACGGTTACGTCAATTTGCCGGCGACCTGGCGCAGACGATGTACGCCGCGCCCGGCGTCGGCTTGGCAGCCACTCAAGTCGATGTGCACGAGCGGCTGCTCGTGGTCGATGTATCGGAAACGAAGGATCAACTGCAGGTACTGGTCAATCCCGAGATCGCATGGGCGTCGGACGAGCAGATCGAGTGCGAAGAGGGCTGCTTATCGGTCCCTGGTGTCTATGACGCCGTGACACGGCCGGCCAAAGTGCGTGTGCGCGCGCAGAACGTCGAAGGCGCGCCGTTTGAGCTCGAGTGCGAAGGGCTGCTGGCGGTATGCGTGCAGCACGAGATGGACCATCTGCTCGGCAAGGTCTTCGTTGAGTATCTGTCGCCGCTTAAGCAGGACCGGATCAAGACCCGACTAAAAAAGCGCAAAACCAAAGCGGCATAACTGCGCAAAAACTGACGCCGGTGCCGGTCGATTGGCGCCGCGTTCGCGCGGCTCTGTCGTTTCGGAGGCGCGCATCAGCCGGCAGCGGCTACATTGCAGCCCCTGCTTGGGGCTGAATCATGTTCAATATTGCAGTCATACGCCAGTCGTGGCACAGCTGGTGGGCGTTTTCGGGTCGACCGGCGGGCCCCAGCTCGCTGCAGTTTCTCTGGACCATCCTGTTTAACACCGCCATTGCGGTGGTGCTGACACTGGTCGCCTGGGGCTTCTCGGGCCGAGCGGATCCGTGGCGGCTGCTGGGATGGAACTTCGTCATCGCGCAGTCGATTGGCCTCACGATCCACCTGCTGTTCGACGCGGGTGGCTTCCTGCTGGGGCACGAGCGTATCGCTGCGTTCTCGACGCGCAGCCGCCTGTTGTTTTTTGCCGGGGTTCCGATCATCGGCTGTTTGATCGGTTACTGGATTGGCCTGAGCCTGCTCGGCGTCGACGTCGGCCGCATCGTGCAGGGTGCACCGCGCGTCGTGATCGCGATTGTCGCGGTGTCGATTATTTTCTCCACTTTCTGGTATCGCTATTTAAGCGGCAGAAATCGGCTCGCTCGCGCCGAAGCCGACAGTGCGCGCGAGCGGGCCAGAGTTGTCGAGCTGCAGCGGCAGGCGCTCGATGCACAGTTGCGTTCTTTGCAGGCGCAGATCGAGCCGCACTTCTTGTTCAACACGCTTGCCAACGTCGTCAGTCTGATCGACACCGCTCCGCACCATGCCCGGCTGATGCTCGAGCGCTTGATCGATCTGCTGCGCGCATCGCTAGCGGCGAGCCGCAGCGAGCGCACTACGCTCGGACAGGAAACCGCGCTTATTGCGGCGTATCTCGATATCCTGCGGATCCGTATGGGCGCGCGGCTTTCGTACACGATCGACGTGCCGCCCGATCTATCGAGCGCTTACATTCCGCCCCTGTCGTTGCAGCCGCTGATCGAGAATTCGGTCAAGCACGGGCTTGAGCCCAAACTCGAAGGCGGGCGTGTGCATCTGACGGCGCGCTCGGCCGGCGGGGCGCTTCAGGTCGACGTTGAAGACGACGGACTTGGCTTTGCGACGAACGCCGGCGGCGGCGTCGGCCTTGCGAATTTGCGGGAGCGCATTGCGTCGCTGTACGGCGACCGGGGCCAACTGGTCGTTGAAGCGTTGGCGCGCGGTACCAGAGTCAGGATGACGATTCCTTTCGAGCAAGCATGAAGGCGATCATCGCGGACGACGAGCCACATTTGGCGCACTACCTGCGCGACAAGCTTTCGAAGCTGTGGCCTGAGCTGCAAATCGCGGCGATCGCCGACAGCGGGCCGGCCGCGGCTGCCGCGATCGCTGAGCACGCGCCGGACATTGCGTTTCTGGACATTCGGATGCCTGGCGCTACCGGTCTCCAAGTCGCCGAAAACCTTACGCGTAAGACAACGGTCGTGTTCGTCACAGCGTACGATCAATACGCGCTGGATGCGTTCGAGCGCGATGCGGTCGACTATCTGCTGAAGCCGGTGACCGACGAGCGTCTTGGCCGCACGATCGAGAAATTAAAAGCGGGTGCGCCGGCGCGCAATTTGGCGCCGCTGCTACAGCAGCTGACAGAGCATCTAGCGGGCGGCGCAGGCGCGCGCCACTTACGCTGGATCCGCGCCAGCAAGCGCGCGGCCGACGGCGAAATCACGCAACAGATCCCGGTCGCTGACGTGCAGTATTTCCAGGCGGACGACAAATACACCTGCGTGTTCGCTCGCGACGGGGCGGGACTCAGCGAATGGCTGATCCGTGTACCGCTGTCCGAGCTAAGCGAGCAGCTGAATCCCGACGATTTTGCGCAGATCCACCGCTCGGTCATCGTCAACCTAAACGCAGTAGCCGCCACCCGCCGGGACCTCACCGGCAAGATGTACGTCAGGATGAGGGATACGTCGCGGGAGTTACCGGTAGCACGGCAATACGTGCATCTTTTTCGTCAAATGTAAGAGCAGCGCTTTTTGTGTGCGCGACCGATCGCACGTCAGTTTCCTACAATCGGTCATGAGAATCGTGTTTGCCGGCACACCGGACTTCGCTGCGGCTGCGTTGAACGCCATCATCGACGCCGCTTCGGGCGCCGGATGGACGGTACCGCTCGTGCTAACTCAGCCGGACCGGCCGGCTGGGCGCGGTATGAAAATGCAAGCGAGTCCGGTTAAGCAACTGGCGCTTGCGCACGGCATCGAAGTTGACACGCCGTCGTCGCTGCGCAAAGGAGACTCGGCGGCCGCAGCCCAGGCCCGACTCAAGGCAGTGGAGCCTGACGTAGTAGTCGTTGCGGCATACGGACTCATTCTGCCCCCGGAGGTGCTCGCGATTCCGCGCGGTTTGCGCAGTGGGTGGCAGCCGAAGTTATCAGCGCTGAACATTCATGCATCGCTGCTGCCGCGATGGCGTGGCGCCGCGCCGGTAGCGCGCGCGATTGAAGCGGGCGACACGGAAACCGGCATCACGCTGATGCAAATGGACGCTGGGCTAGACACTGGGCCGATGCTGGTAGCCGAGAGGGTTGCGATTACACGCGACGACACCACCGAGACGCTGACCGCAACCCTGGCAGACGTCGGCGCACGGCTGATCGTCGAGGCGATGCGCCAGGTTGACGGCCTGGTCGCGACGCCACAACCTAAAGGTGGAACATACGCGGCGAAGCTCTCGAAGTCGGAAGCGTGGCTCGATTGGTCGCAGAGCGCCGACGAGCTCGAACGCAAGGTGCGCGCGTTCAATCCGTTTCCGGTAGCGTCGAGCACGCTTAACGGAGCGACGGTTCGAATCTGGCGTGCGCACGCCACTGGTGATCGACCGACGCCTTCTGCCGGCGTCGGGCGCGTCAACTTTACAAATGGATCCGGGATGCGTGTTGCCTGCGGTATCGGCGAACTGGTACTCGCTGAACTGCAGCGTGCGAATGGCAAGCGGGTGGCAGCACGCGAGTTCATCAGCGGGGCGTCGGTCAAGGCCGGCGATCGCTTCGTCAGTCCTTACACGCTTGCGACGGAGTGAGTACGGGCGCGTCGCCGGCGCTGGCTGACGTTCTGCGGTCTGCCGCCGTTGCCTGGCAGTCGTTTCGTTCGGGCCGCTCGCTCGACCGGGCGCTGGCAACGGCGGTGGCCGACCATCCGGAGCAGCGGCCCGCTGTGCAGGACACTCTGTACAACGCGATCCGGCACCTTGCGTTGAGCGAGCGCATCGTCGAGCGCCTGGCCGCGCGCGCACCGACACCCAACGTTGCGGCGATATTGGCGGTGTCGCTTGCCCAATTGCAGCGCGACTCGCATGCGCCGCACACGATCGTCGATCAAGCTGTTCGCGCCCAACAGTTGCAGCCCGGTCCGGCGAATTTGGCCCAGTCCGGCTTCGTCAATGCCGTCCTGCGTAATTTCTTGCGCCGGCGCGAAGCATTGCTTGCGGAGCTGCGCGTTGACGAAACGGTGCGCTACAACCTGCCGGCGTGGTGGATAGAACGCTTGCGTCGCGAATATCCGAACCGATGGACCTCGATCGCTGAGTCACAGCAGCAGATGCCGCCGCTGATCCTACGCATCAACTCGATGCGAACCACGGTTGGCGAAACCATCGAGCGACTCGCCGAACGCGACATCGCGGCGAGTCAGGTCGGCGCGCATGCGGTCTGGATGCATCAGCCGCAGCCAGTATCCGATATTCCCGGCTTCGCCGAGGGTGACGTGTCGGTGCAGGACGCCGGCGCCCAATTGGCAGCTCCCTGGCTCGCCGCCACGCCCGCCATGCGGTTGCTCGATGCGTGCGCCGCGCCCGGCGGCAAGACAGCGCATCTCGCCGAGCTCGGCGCGACTGACCTCACTGCTGTCGAAAGCGATTGTGCGCGCGCCGCGCGTATCAACGCCAACCTCGATCGTTGTCACCTGGCGGCGCACGTTGTCATCGGCGACGCCGCGCATCCGGACACGTGGATCAAAGCGTGCGCCCCGCCGTCGTTCGACCGCATTTTGCTCGATGCGCCATGCACCGCCTCAGGCATCGTGCGCCGCCATCCCGACATTCCCTGGCTAAGGCGTCCGGCTGATGTTGCGCAATTGACAACGCTGCAGGCCGAATTGCTGGACGCTTTATGGCCGCTGCTGAGAGCGGGTGGTAGGCTGCTTTACGTCGTCTGCTCGCTGTTTCCGGAGGAAGGGCGCGAGCAGATCGCTCGCTTTGGCGAGCGGCACCCGGACGCGCGCCGTTGCGAATTGCCGGCGTCGCAATTGCTGCCGGCATCGGCGGCTTCGCCGTCAGCCGTGCCCACGTGGCAGGGTTCGAGTCTGCCGACGCTACATGACGGCTTTTTCTACGCGTTGCTTGAGAAGAGCGGATGAACATTATCATCGTGCCAAGGCTTGCGGCGGCATTACTGGCATGGCCGCTATGGCTGGCGATCGGAGCATTGTTTGCAGCACCCTCTTCGGTGCTGGCCGACGAGCGCATCGGCGTGATGGCGGCCGCGCTCGAGCCGGCGCGTGAAACAGGCGACGCCCTGTTGCTGAACGCCACCTTTGAGTTCGAGATGCCGCAGGCGCTGGAAGAGGCGGTGCAAAAGGGAATCGCACTGTATTTCAATATTGAGTTCGAGCTGTTTCGCAAACGCTGGTACTGGTTCGATCGAAAAATCGTTTCGAGCACGTTGACCTATCGGTTGTCGTATAGCCCGCTGACGCGCCAATATCGCCTTGCCCGCGGCGGGCTGTCGCAGTCGTTCGAGTCGCTCGATGAAGCGCTCGCGCTTTTAAAGAGCGTTCGCAATTGGAAAGTGGCCGACAAAAGCGTGCTGGCCGCGCGCGATGAATACGACGCGCAGGTGCGGATGCGCCTCGACGTCACGCAGTTGCCTAAACCGTTTCAAGTGAACGCGATTACCAGCCGCGAATGGACGCTGGCGTCGGACTGGCGCGAGGTGCCGATCACCGCCGAGCTGATCCGTTAATGCAATAGACCGATGAAGCTGCTGCCACGCGCACTTCGCTACGGCCTGTTTGCCGCTATTGCGGTAGGCGGCGTGCTGTTGTTCCTGCTGGCTTCGGCCAGCGGCAATACCGCGTTCTTCGAGCGCAACTATCCGCTGCTGCTCAGTATTAACGGCGTGATCGCAGCATTATTGTTCGTGCTGGTACTTGCGTTGATACGCCGCCTGGTATTGCGTTTGCGCGCCAAGCAGTTTGGTGCGCGGATGATGATGCGGTTCACGGTCGCGTTCGCGCTGATGGGCGTGCTGCCTGGCGTGTTGATCTACGTGGTTTCGACCCAATTTCTGTCGCGCTCGATCGAGTCGTGGTTTGACGTGCGCGTCGATCGCGCGCTCGATTCGGGTCTGACGCTCGGCCGCGCTGCGCTCGATAACCTTAAAGACGATGTCAGCAACAAGGCGCGCAGCTGGGCGCTTGAGCTGTCGGACCTGCCTGAATCCGCACAGCTCTCGCAGCTGAATCGGCTGCGTGAGCAGGGAGGCGTACAGGATGCGTTGGTCGTGAGCGGCCACGGGCAGTTGATCGGCACCAGCGGCTCGCGGCTGTCCGAGCTGGTGCCCGAAGTCCCTTCCAGCAGCGAACTGCGTCAGGCGCGTGCGCGGCTCATTTTTGCGACGATCGAAGGTGAAGCCGGCGCTCTCGAGCCGCGCTTCGGACTGCGCGCACGCGTCATCGTTCCGATACCGCCACCCGCGTCGCTGTCGACCGGTGTGCCTGCCTCCAAGATCGGAACGCTCCGCGACGAGACGAAGTCTGCGTCGCCGCTTGGAACGATCGCGCTGCCCAACGAGACTCGTTTCTTGCAGTTGATCCAACCGGTGCCATCGTCGATTGCCGCGAACGCCGAAGCATTGCAAAACGGATATCGCGAGTATCAAGAGCTTTCGCTAGCGCGCCAGGGGTTACAGACGATCTATGGGCTGACACTGACGCTAACGCTGTTGCTGTCGATCTTCGCCGCAATCGCCTCCAGCGTATTGCTGGCGAGCTCGATGACGGCACCGCTGCTGCAGGTAGCCGAAGGCACGAAAGCCGTGGCCGAGGGCGACTATCGCCAGGTCCGCGAATTTCCGGGTAACGATGAGCTCAATCTGTTGACGCAGTCGTTCAACGCGATGACGCGGCAATTGACTGAAGCGCGCGATCAGGTCCAGACCAAGCAGCGCGAAGTCGAAAACGCGAAGACGTATCTGGAGCGTGTTTTGGCCAATCTGTCAGCTGGCGTCGTCGTGCTAAACAAGGATTTTCATCTGGTCACTGCCAATCACGGGGCTTCGCGCATCCTCGGTCATTCGTTGATGCAAAACACCGAGCGGCCGCTCAATGAAATCGATGCCGCGCTGTCTTCAGCGCTTGCGACAGCGTTTGCGGACCATGCGCTGACCGCGTCGCCAAAGGATTCTTGGCAGCAACAGGTCGAAGTCAAGCGC
>DATLOA010000191.1:0-6082 GCA_035536515.1 Burkholderiaceae bacterium
TAGTTCTTGTTGACAGTGATCTTTTGCCCGGTTGTGGGCACCTTAATGTGCTGAACCATCGAGTCTCCAGTGCGGATTATTTTCTGCGAGTTTACTCACCCGTCTGTTCGAGCCTTAGCGCTGTCAACCGACGCTCAGTCGAAGCGTTTTTGAGAGTGACCAAATGCGGTCAACAACTCTATGGGAGTCACGATGAAGAAATCGATCGCTTTGCTGATCGGGGCAACATTTGCCGGCGTTGCGCTCGCACAAACGGCGGCACCAACCGTGCCTCCGGTAACCACACCGCGCGCCGCTACTGCACCGGTTGAAGTAAAGCCTGCGGCTTCAGCGAACACCGCGAGCAAGGCTGATGTGAAGACCGATAAAGCTGCAGCGAGTGTCGCAGCAAAGACGAACACCGATGCAAAGGTAAAGGCACCAAAGAAGCCCAAAGCCTCTAAGAACGTGACCAACGGCAGCAGCGCTGTGAAAGGCGATGTAAAGGCCGATGCCAAGGCCGACGTGAAGGCTGCGGCTAAGACCGATGGCAAAGTCGACGTGAAGAAGACCGACAAGAAACTGTAAGCAAAGCTCAACGGAGCGAAGAGGCAGGGCTGTGTCCCTGCCTTTTCTTTGCCGGGTTAAAGTAAACCATGCTTAAACGATTTCTCGCGCTACTCACTGGCGCGTTAATGGTGCCTAGCCTGCTGGCGCAACAGGCGCCGCAAGCCGAGCTGCCCACGATGAAGCTGACCACCGGAATTCACGTGATTACGGCCGAAGTCGCTTCGACTCCTCAATCGCGCACGATCGGATTGATGATGCGCGAGCGCTTGGCCCCGAATCACGGCATGGCGTTCGTGTTCGAAGACAAGTCTCAACACTGCTTCTGGATGCGCAACACGCTGATACCGCTTTCAATCGCATTTATCGATGATGATGGAACGATCATCAATATTGCAGACATGGCTCCAAAGAGTGAAGCCTCGACGTGCCCGCTGCGCCCCGTGCGCTACGCGCTCGAAATGAGCCAGGGCTGGTTTGCCAAACGCGGCGTCACCGCCGGCCAAAAAATCGCCGGGCTGCCCTCGCCGCGTTGATCGCTATTGGTAGTTCTTCGAAGCGAAATCCCAATTGACGAGATTGCCGAAGAACGTCTCGATAAATTTGGGGCGCGCATTGCGGTGGTCGATGTAATACGCATGTTCCCACACGTCGAGCGTCAGCAGCGGCGTGTCACCCGTCGTCAACGGGGTGCCGGCATTGCTGGTGTTGACGATATCGACACCGTCGCCTTTTTTCACAAGCCAGGTCCAGCCCGAGCCGAAGTTTCCGACTGCGCTCTTTGAGAACGCTTCCTTGAACGCGGCAAACGCGCCCCACTTCTTCGTAATGGCGTCGCCGAGCGCTCCGCGTGGTTCGCCGCCACCCTTCGGCGCCATGCAGTTCCAGAAAAACGTGTGGTTCCAGACCTGCGCAGAGTTGTTGAACACGCCACCCGACGATTTGCGGATGATGTCTTCGAGCGGCAGGTTCTCGAACTCGGTACCCTTGATTAGATTGTTCAGATTAGTGACATACGCTTGGTGGTGCTTACCGTAGTGATACTCGAACGTCTCCTTCGACATGTGCGGCTCAAGCGCGTCCTTTGCGTACGGCAGCGGGGGCAGTGTGTGTTCCATCGTGGCCTCAGTTTGGGGGAATGCGTGGCGGACGTAAAAAGGCGAGCGCCGATTCTATCGCTCGACGTCCGTGTCGCGTTCCGTCAGCACGGATCGCACTTGCGCTTGCGCCTTGCCGTGCGCGAACAGAAGCTGCAGCTCGTCTCCGCTGCGCAGCCGGGCCGCATCGGTGACTGCATGCCCATCGCGTCCAAGCGCGATCGTATATCCGCGCGCGAGCACGGCGTGCGGGTCAATCGCATGCAGGCGCGCCGCCAGCGACGCTAGCCGCACCGAATGAAAGTTCACGCACCGCGCTACGTGCGCCGCGAGTGCTGCAACGCGTTCATTCGGCTGCACAGCGAGACGGGCGCGCCGCGCGCCAAGCAGCCGCTCTCTCAGCGCCCCCAGCGTCGCACGGCGCACGGTAAGCGATAGCGCAACCGCACCTGCTACACGCGACTGCAGCGAACTGGCGCGGGAATCAAGCGCCAGCAACGGCATACGCGGCTTGGCCAACGCGCGCTGCGCATAATCAAGTCTTTGCGCGAGCGCTTGCATGCGCAGCGCCTGCGCGCGCTGCAACTGCTGCGCGCAACGTCTAACGTCGGTCAGCAGCGCCGACGCGGCGGGCGCGACTAACTCCGCCGCCGCGGTGGGTGTCGGCGCGCGCAAATCAGCCGCGAAGTCGGCAATCGTGACGTCGCTCTCGTGCCCCACACCGACAACCACGGGAATCGGGCACGCCCCGATCGCGCGCGCCACGATCTCTTCGTTAAACGGCCACAGATCTTCGATCGAGCCGCCACCGCGCACCAACAGCACTACATCGACGGCGTCCTGCGCCGCCCGACGCCCCACGCGCGCAAGCATGTCGGCGATCTGTGCGCCCGCCCCTGCACCCTGTACTGGCACCGGATAAACGACAACGCCGACGTACTGAGCGCGCCGGCACAGCGTCGTGACAACGTCGGGCAACGCTGCGGCCTGCATCGACGTCACGATTGCAACGCGGCCCGGTATTCGCGGCAGCGGGCGCTTGCGCTCGCTGGCAAAAAGCCCTTCCGCGGCAAGCTGCGCTTTCAAACGCAAGAATTCTTCGAATAGCCTCCCCTGCCCCGCGCGGCGCATCGATTCGACGCCCAGCTGAAATTCGCCGCGCGCTTCGTACAGCGAAACGACCGCGTCCACTTCAACCGCGTCACCGTCGCACGGCATCCAGCCGAGCAACAAGTTGCGCGTACGAAACATCACACAGCGAACCTGGGCCTGGTCGTCCTTTAACGCAAAGTACCAATGACCGCTCGTCGCGCGCGTTACGTTGGCAATTTCGCCGCGAACCCGCACCAATGGGAAGCTTCGCTGCAGCAAGCCCGAAACCGCGCGGTTCAGCGCGGAAACTGTCAGCGCGGGCCGCGTGTTTTCTGCATTCCGCCTTTCGAAGTCAAGCTCCATGCGGGTTTCCGAGCAAAACCTGTCCACACATCGAGGTAGATTGCCGATCGCGTTGATGCGTGAGCCTTGCTTTGTGCATGCTTAAGTTAACGTATTGAAATTGATCAACTTTCAAACACTGCCTAAGCGCTGTGCAAGCGATACAAACCAAATTGCAACAAAGGCTTAGGGTTACACGCCACGACTTCTTCACATACTTGTCCACAGTAACTGTGGAAACTTGCCGCACGTGCAAGGCATCTCTACAGTGCGCGCTCGCGCCGCCGCCCCTTTTGCAAAGGATTTCCGTTGTTTGCCATCCTCGCTGAACTCGGCTGGCCCATTTGGCCGCTCATCCTGGCTTCCATCTTTGCACTGGGCCTGATCATCGAACGCTCAATCGCTCTTCAGCGAAAAATCATAGTCCCGCCAACCCTGCTGTCCGACGTCATCGGCATCTGGCGTAAGCGCCAGATCACGCCCGACGTGCTCGCCAAGCTTGAAGCCAATTCACCCCTAGGCCGCGTGCTCGCGGCCGGTCTGCGCAACGAGCGAACCGGGCGCGAGGGCGCGATGCAACAAATCGAGGCCGCCGGCGCCGTGGTGGCGAACCGGCTAACGAAGAACTTGACACTGCTTGGCTCGATCGGCTCGATCGCACCACTGTTAGGCCTGTTGGGCACTGTTGTGGGCATGATCGCCATTTTCGCGTCGCAACAGGCAGGATCGAACCCGCAAGAATTGGCTCGCGGCATTTCGGTAGCCCTGTACAGCACGGCGCTGGGCATCATCATCGCCGTCCCCTCGGTACTGGCGTATCGATACTTCAAGCGTCTGGTCGATGATTATCTGGTCGATATGGAGGAGCAGGCCGAGCGGCTGTTGGAAGCCGTCTACGCGCTAGCGAAATCCGATCGAGTGGATCGCTGATGCGATTTCGCCGCGCGCTCGATGAGGAGCCTGAGCTCAATCTGATTCCGCTGATCGATGTCCTGCTGATCGTGCTGATCTTCCTTGCGGTCAGCACGACCTACTCGCGCTTTGCGGAGCTGCAAATTACGTTGCCATCCGCCGATGCGTCGCAGCCCACGGTGCAGCCGAACGAAATTAACGTTGCGGTCACCGCTGACGGCCGCTACGCCATCGAGCGGCAGCTGCTGGCGTCGAGCGACGTACGCGGATTCGCCGATGCGCTACGTGTTGCAAGCAAAGTTGCTGACGGTAAAACCGCAGAGTCAGTGTTGCTGATCATCAATGCCGACGCGCAGGCTCCGCACCAAGCAGTGATCGGCGTCATGGAAGCGGCGCGCCTGGCCGGCATTGTGCGAATCAGCTTCGCGACCCAGCGCACTGACGGCGGCAAGTAAGCGCCGCATTTTGCAGTCGACTTAGGATCGCCGTGCTGCGCACTCGGGTCCAGCTCGTGATCGCTGATGCGTGGCAGCGCCGTGGGGTTGTCGCGTGTTTGCTTACCCCCCTGGCGGCGGTTTACTACCTGATCTACGTTGGCCGCTGTGCACTCTATGCGATGCATCTATTACGCCCCGCCCGGCTTGATGTGCCGGTCGTCGTCATCGGCAACTTGTACGTCGGCGGCACTGGCAAGACCCCACTGACGGTTGAATTGGTGCGTGCTCTGACCGCCCGTGGCTGGCGACCAGGCATCGTTTCGCGCGGGTACGGCGCGGAAGACTCGCAGGCGCGCCTGGTACGCAAGGAAGACGCTGCGCGGCGGGTCGGTGATGAGCCGTTGCTGATCGTGCGCGCCACCATCTCTCCGGTGGCCATCGGGAAGCGGCGCGTCGAGGCCGCCCGGCGGTTACGCGCTGCACATCCCGAGTGCGATGTGATCGTCGCGGACGACGGTCTGCAGCACCTGCAACTGGCGCGCGACATGGAGATTGCGTTGATCAATCATCGCAGGCTCGGCAACGGCTGGCTATTGCCTGCCGGACCGCTGCGCGAGCCAAGAAGCAGGCTCGATCGGGTCGATGCCATCGTGCTCAATGGGCCTGAGGCCGAAATCACTGCCGCGGTCCCGCACTATCAAATGCGAACCCGCGTGAATAGCGCGTTCGCTTTGCATAACCCGAAGCTTCGCATCGAGCTGGCGTCACTAGCAGCCGAGCAGCGCACGCATGGCTGGAGATTGACCGCTGCAGCTGGCATCGGCGCGCCAGACCGATTCTTCTCGATGCTGCGCGCCGCAGGGCTTGCCATTGAAGAGCTACCGCTGGCCGATCACTTTGACTATCAGACAAATCCGTTTTCAGAATGTGTCGCTGACCGGATTCTGATCACCGAAAAGGACGCCGTAAAATGCGCCGACAATTCTTGGCTGGCAAGTGACCCGCGGTTGTGGGTCGTACCGCTGGTGACCGAGATTGATTCGGCGCTGATCGATGCCGTCGTCGCACGGATATCTGCGACTAAGGACGCAATAAAGAATTCCGATGGACCATCGCCTGCTTGACATCCTCGTGTGCCCGATCTGCAAGGGGCTGCTCGAATATCGTAAGAGTGCGCAGGAGCTGGTGTGCAAGGCCGATGCGCTTGCGTACCCGATTCGTGACGGCATTCCTGTAATGCTCGAATCGGATGCCCGCAAAGTCGAGCCGGCCGAGCTCGGCCGCTGATCGGCCGCTGTCTAAGTGGAGTTTCTTGTGATCGTGCCGGCGCGCTTGGCGTCGACGCGGCTGCAGAACAAGCCGCTCGCTGACATCGGCGGCGTGCCAATGGTCGTGCATGTCGCGCGGAACGCCGCTAACAGTGGTGCAGCGCGCGTCATCGTCGCTGCCGATGACGATGCCATTATCGCGGCTTGCAGCGCGCACGGCGTCGATTCGATATTGACGTCCAGACACCATCAAAGCGGCACCGATCGGCTGGCCGAGGCGGCGCGCCTGCTGGCGCTTGATCCGCGCACGATCGTCGTCAACGTGCAGGGCGACGAGCCGTTGCTGCCGCCCGCCGTCATTCGCGACGTCGCGCAGCTGCTGCATGCA
>DATLOA010000192.1:0-2826 GCA_035536515.1 Burkholderiaceae bacterium
TGCCATCGTGCGCACGCTGTGGCGCGTTTTGATCTCGCACCGCCGTCTGCTGGAATGGAAGCCGTCGAACATCGTCGAGCGTCAGCTTGAAGAAGACCACAGCACCGATCTAGCCGGCGTGTATCGCGCGATGTGGATCGCGCCCGCAATCGCCGCGTTGACGTGGACGGTGATGCCGGCGATGAACGTGTCGGCGCTGCGGATTGCGGCGCCAATTTTGCTGCTGTGGCTGGTTTCGCCAGCGCTTGCGTGGTGGATCAGCCGGCCGCTTGCGGCGCGCAGTGACGCACTCTCGGCCGCTCAAACACAATTTCTGCGCCGCCTGGCGCGCAGGACGTGGGGATTCTTCGAGACCTACGTCAGTTCGGAGGAAAACTGGCTGCCGCCCGACAACGTGCAGCAGAAAAGCGGCGTCGTCATAGCGCACCGTACGTCACCGACCAATATGGGGCTTGCGCTGCTGGCTGACTTAACGGCGCATGACTTCGGATATCAAACGTGCGGGCAGCTCCTTACGCGCACGACGAATTCGCTGCGTACGATGCAATCGCTGGAGCGCCATCGCGGCCATTTCTTCAATTGGTACGACACGCGCACGCTCGCACCGCTGAATCCTCGGTACATCTCGACCGTGGACAGCGGCAATTTGGCAGGACATCTGTTAACGCTGCGCGCGGGGCTCGCATCGCTTGCCGATGTGCCGATCCCTCATCCGCGCTGGCTCGAAGGCGTCAGCGATACGTTCGAAGCGCTGCGCGAATTGCTTGAAGCGGCGCCACGTGTCGTCCTGCGTTTCGCCGCCGAGCTTGAACGCGCAATCGCAGCGCGCGACGGTCCTCTGGATTCGGTACACAGCCACGTTGATCGGCTGGCCGCGTGCGCGGCTGAAGTCGTCGAACATTACCGGGCGCAGCCGCTCGCACTGCCGGCGCCGCCGGTATTTGCGGGGCCCGAGGTACCCGATGCGGCGGATCCGCGTCTGGTCGAAATCGACGGATGGGCAGAGGCGCTAGCGCGGCAGTGCGCAGCGCTGCGCGATGAATTGATGTTTCTTGCCCCGTGGCTGGCCGTGCCCCGAGAAGTGGCCGGTGATGCACCTCGCGCTGCGGTCACAGGCATTCTTACTTTGCGTGCGTTGGCATCACCGACGCCAACAAGCGACGCAGGCACGCCGGAATTTGCCGCGCTGCGCACTTTAGGCGCGACACGAGCCCGCGAAAGAATTGCTGCGATCGAAGACCTTATCAAACAAACCGCCGCGCTAGCCGACGTCGACTACAGCTTCCTCTTTGACAAGGTGCGTCGCCAATTTGTGATCGGATACAACGTCGGTGACGCGCGCACCGACGCGAGCTACTACGACTTGCTCGCATCCGAAGCGCGGCTCGCGAATTTCGTCGCGATCGCGCAGGGCAAGCTGCCGCAGGAGAGCTGGTTCGCGCTCGGGCGCCTGCTGACTTCGGCCGGCGGCGAGCCGCTACTGCTTTCATGGAGTGGCTCGATGTTCGAGTATTTGATGCCGCTGCTGATCATGCCCACGTACGAGAACACACTGCTCGACCAGACGTATATTGCAGCGGTCGAACGGCAGATCGAGTATGGGCGCCAGCGCAGTGTTGCGTGGGGCGTCTCTGAGTGTGGCTACAACGCCGTCGATGCGCACGACAATTATCAGTATCGCGCCTTTGGCGTACCGGGGCTTGGCTTAAAGCGCGGCCTCGCCGACGATCTCGTTATCGCGCCGTATGCCTCCGCGCTGGCGCTAATGGTGTCGCCCGACGCGGCGTGCACTAACCTGCTGAGGCTGGCCAAAGAGGGGCTGTATGCCCGCTTCGGCCTATTCGAGGCGATCGACTACACGCCGTCGCGCCAGCGACGCGGTGAATCGAGCAGCATCGTGCAATCGTTCATGGCGCATCACCACGGCATGAGCCTGCTCGCGTTCTCGCATGCGCTGCTCGACAGGCCGATGCAAAAGCGCTTCGAGTCTGACCCGTTGTTCAAAGCAACCCTGCTGCTTCTGCAGGAGCGCATTCCGCGCGCGACGCCGTTTTACGCGACCGCCACGATCGCACCCGACCTCGCGGTCAGCCAGGCGATTGTCGAGCCGCCCATTCGAGTGTTGGCCACGCCGAACACTCCAGTGCCCGAAGTGCACCTGCTATCCAACGGGCGCTACCACGTGATGGTGACGAACGCGGGCGGTGGCAGCAGCCGCTGGAAAGACTTTGCGATCACACGCTGGCGCGAAGACGCAACGTGCGACAACTGGGGCATGTTCTGCTACCTGCGCGACATTACGAGCGGCGCATTCTGGTCCGTAGCACATCAGCCCACATTACGCGCCACCGAGCATTACGAGGCAATCTTTACCGAAGGCCGCGCCGAGTTTCGCCGGCGCGATCTCGATATCGAGACGCACACCGAGATCGTCGTTTCGCCCGAGGATGACATTGAGCTTCGCCGCGTACGCATTACGAACCGCGGCCGCACGCGCCGCACGATCGAGATCACCAGCTACGCCGAGATGGTGCTGGCGCCGCCTGCGGCCGACGCGCTACACGCTGCGGTCAGCAACCTGTTCGTGCAGACCGAGATCATCGCGCGCCGCGCTGCGATTCTGTGTACCCGCCGGCCGCGCTCGCGCGACGAGCACACACCGATCTCGTTTCAACTGATGACCGTCCACGGCGAGTCGGGTGCGCCGTCGTTCGAAACCGACCGCGTGCGATTCATCGGACGCGGCGGAACGCTTTCGGCGCCGCGCGCGCTGCTTGGCCGCAGCGCGCTGTCGGGCTCTTCCGGATCGGTGCTTGACCCGATTGC
>DATLOA010000193.1:0-15694 GCA_035536515.1 Burkholderiaceae bacterium
TGAAGTTGAGCGCGCACTTCTTCGAAGTTGTAGATCTCTCCGTTGTAGCTGATCACCCAGCGCCCGCTTGCATCGACCATCGGCTGATGCCCTGCGGCTGACGTATCGATGATCGACAGGCGGCGATGCCCGAGCGAGCAACGTCCCTGGGTGTCGTGCCATATCCCCTCGTCATCCGGCCCGCGATGCGCAATGACGCGGGTCATTTGCCGGAGCACGGCGTCGCGTGCTCCTGCCTCAGGAAGAGCGCGTTGTGCTGAAAACAGTCCGGCGATTCCGCACATAGTTAGGCGCCCGAACTCGGTGCCCCACCTCGATGCTCGGGAACTGAAGACAATGAACGACGCATCTCTCTGACTGTATAGCGTCGGCCGTTCGAGCGAGGATCCGTGTTATCGGAGGTAGTGAAGTACAAGTGCGCACCCCAATGCGAAAATCGTCCGCCGCCCAACGCGCGCATTTCATCGTGAGGCGCATGCGCCGCGCCGAGCGGCCGATCGTCCTCGAATAACAACAAGGATGACGTACTTTCAAGATCCGACAGAAGCCTGGAAGGCAGCTTCGCGTAGAAACAATGACCGTGCTCGGGATGAACTTCGCGGAGGATGGCGGCGTAGGGGCGATGGGCCAGCGCGCGCAGTATCCGCAAGAGGCGCGGTGCGGGTATGCGCCGTGTCAGGATCAAAAAAAATCCCACACCTAGTAAATAGACGCTGACGAGTACGACAGCGATTGGATCTCGCCACCTGCGAGTTTCAGACAAGTTGGGCAAGTAGGTGTCTCCAATCGGACAGGTATCGGTCAATATGAAACACATCGAGCGCCTTGGCTCGCCCCGCTGCGCCGATGCGTCGCACCGCCTCTGGATTGCGTGCCAGAAAGTAAAGCTGCGATCTCAACTCGTCCGCAGCATCGGCGAAAAACCCATTTACGCCATTTTCAATGAAGCGGTCGACGTCGTGGTTGCGAGCGCTGACGGTGACCAGCCCGCACATCATCGGCTCGCCTCGAGCACGTGGCATTGGTGAACGAAGTGTGGGATTGAAATATACGGAATAGCGTCGTAGTTCATCGACGTAGCGACGGAATTTAGCAAGCGCGTACGCGTTAGTGGGAGCGGGTGGTTGAGGCTCCGGAACCTGCAGAGTGGAAGGGCACAAATCAGGATGGCAGGCGAAGACTTGCTGATAGAGAAAGTATCCCCGGTAATGCGGGCGCGAGAGTACCAGCGGTCCGAGCGGTGAAAGGATGCCACGCTCGTACGTTGCCGGTGGAAAGTCCTTTGGGTCGAAACCATGCCAGATCACACTCGATCGGCGGAACCGCCACTCGGCCTGCGCCTGGTGCGAGTTGCAGACGACGTGGATGTCGGCGAGGTAGTCGACCAGCCGCTGCCGTTCGGCTTCGATGGGCTGCATCAAGTCTGAGCCCGAATAGTCAATGTTGTACTGCCCATAAAACTGCGGCGTGCCATGGCAGATGGCAACCTTGGGCAGATCAATCTGCTCGCGGAACAACTTGAAAGCAGCGCCCCACTCTAGCCCGGTGACCCCGTTTGTATTTTCCGGCGCCAAGACATTCTCATCAAAGTGCAGAATCGCAAGGTCGTAGTCACGCGCATCGATGTCATCAAGCGCGCGAAACTTCGCATTGCGCGGCAGCGGACGTTGCCCGTAGTCCCAATGTTCGGTGATCACGCTGCCGGTTCCAGTGACCATGGTGACGTCGATCGGGAGCTTCCACAGCTCGTACTGGTGGGGCACATGCCAGCGGTAAGTCAGCACGCGCAGCCGCGCGCGCCTGTCGGAGTGCCGGCCCATTGCGCCGAGCAACCGCGTCAAGCGTGACAGCACGTCAGTGAATCGGGTGGGCCGGGTTGGAACCGTATTGCCGCTCCATCCAGACCCGATATTCACCGCTTCGCACCCGCTGCACCCAATCGGCATGATCGAGGTACCACTGCACCGTCCCGCGCAGACCGATGTCGAAGCTTTCGCGCGCGCGCCATCCGAGATCCCTCTCGATCTTGCGCGGATCGATTGCATAACGGCGATCGTGCCCCGGCCGATCACGCACGAAGCTGATGCCCTCCGCATGCGAGCCGGCCACGCGCGGTCGCAATTCATCGAGCAGGCGGCAGATCGATCGCACCACGTCGAGGTTCGTCACGCAGTTGCGGCTGCCGATGTGATAGACGTTCCCGACTTGACCGCGCTCGAGCACGGCGCGGATCGCGGCGCAGTGATCTGCCACAAACAGCCAATCGCGCTCGTTTAACCCATCGCCGTACACCGGCAACGGGCGGTCCTCAATCGCGTTGAGAATCATCAACGGAATCAGTTTTTCAGGAAATTGGTACGGACCGTAGTTGTTGCTACAGCATGTGGTAATCGTCGGCAGTGCATAGGTCTGGTGATACGCGCGAACCAGATGGTCGGAGGCAGCCTTGGTGGCCGAATACGGACTGTTAGGCGCGTAAGGACTTTGCTCGGTAAAGGGCGGATCGTTTGGCTCCAGGGACCCGAAAACTTCATCGGTGGAGACGTGAATAAAGCGAAAAGCAGCCCGTTCGGCCTCACCCAGCGTTTGCCAGTGCGCGCGCACGGCCTCGAGCACCGTGTAGGTTCCATTGACATTCGTGTGCACAAAATCTGCCGGACCATGAATCGAACGATCGACGTGGCTCTCGGCGGCAAAGTGAAGCAGCGCGCGCGGGCGATGCACGCGCAGCAGCGCTGCGATGGATTCGCCGTCGCAAATATCCACCCGTTCGAACGACAAGCGCGCGTCCGCGTTCACTGATGCAAGGTTATCGAGATTGCCCGCGTAGGTCAGCTTGTCGATGACAAGCACCTTTTCATCGGTTTGGCCCAGCCAATCGATCACAAAGTTAGACCCGATAAAACCTGCTCCGCCCGTAATGAAGATCATCCGAGATCCCCGATTTGGATGCAGCATTCTAGGACACACATCATGCGTTCTTGCGCACGCACAGAGCTGCCGGCACTGCGAAGCGCAGCCATCCGTACAATCTGATTAATGTGCATAACCATGGCGGTATGGGACTAACCATGGTCACACTGTCGCCCATGTCGGTACCGAAAAAGACACTCGATGTGGGCTGCCGTGCTTCCTCCAATGGTTTACGACGCATCACCATCAACGAAGTGCTGCGGATGATGTTCCGGGGCGGAAACTCGCGCGGGTTTGAGCTGCCGTTGGTGCCAGTCCAGGACGTGGAAGCCGCAGACCTGCAACCGAATACAACCGGAATTTGGATCGCCCGCTCCGGTCGCCCCGAGTTCGAGGTGGTCGGCCTCGAACGATTCCGCGGTCGCTGGATCAGCATGCGATTCCGACTTCGCGTGGCGCGCGACGAATGGAGCGCGCCAAGATTGTCGTTTAACTTCGGAACTGGCGACTTCACTGAGTTTGAGATTCCGTTCCCGCGCGCGACCGCAGCGTCGCAGGAGGTCGAACTCCTTTTCAACGTTCCTGACGGGATTCGCTCGGCTCGTTTGAGCCCCATCGCTGGCCCCGGGCGTTTCGAGTTGGGCGCCGCGACAGTCAACGTGGTCGGAAAGCCGCGTGCTATCGGCCACATGCTGCGCGTCATCGCGTCAGTCGACGGCGTGGGTCGAGCCATCGGGATGTTGGCGGGCACCATCGTTCCCGTCACGGATCCGGCAAGCCGCTGGAAAGCTCGTCATCGAATCGTGCGTCGCTACATGGAGGTGCGATTAGGCGAAAAGACCTACCCCAACTGGATAAAGACTTTCGAATCCGAACACCGATCCGCTGCTGAGTTGGCGTGGGAACGACGAGGTTGGCGATGCACGCCGACGATTTCAGTCGTGCTTCCCGTATACAACACGCCGGAGTCATTTCTCCGGGCAGCAATCGACTCAATTCTCGAGCAGACGTATCCGAACTGGGAATTGTGCGTCGCTGACGACTGCTCCAGCAACCCACACGTTCGAACTATCTTGCGTGAATACGCGGAGCGTGACCCGCGAATAGGCGTCGTTTATCGAGAAACCAACGGGCACATCTCGGAGGCTTCAAATTCGGCGCTGTCTCTCGCTACGGGCGATTGGATCGCATTGCTCGATCACGATGACCGTCTGCATCCGCACGCATTGCACTTTGCCGCGGAAGCGATTGCTGCGAACCCCCACGTTTCGCTTATCTATTCGGACGAAGACAAGATTGACGAAAACAACAACCGCTACGAACCGTATTTCAAGTGCGACTACAACTACGAATTGCTGCTCGCGCACAACATGATTTGTCATCTCACCATTCTTCGTCGAAGCTTGGTCAACGAAATCGGCGGGTTCCGGCGCGGATTCGAGGGGGCGCAGGACTACGATCTTGCGCTACGCGCTATCGAAAAGGTTGGTAGCGATAAGGTGTTGCATCTTCCGCGCGTCCTGTATCACTGGCGAGCCCATCGAGGCAGCACCGCATCGAGCCCCGATGCCAAGCCATACGCGGCAGAGGCCGCTCGCCGGGCAATTGCCGAACACCTGCGGCGGCGCGGCGCTACCGGGACTGTGGTTGCAGCGCCGGAAGGGCAGGGATTGCATCGCGTTAGATATGCCCTACCTGATCCCGCTCCGAAGGTCTCGATCGTCATCTGCACTCGCGACCGCGCCGATTTGCTTGCACCCTGCGTTGATTCCATCGTCGGCCGTAGCACATACAGCAACTATGAAGTAGTGATCGTAGACAACGGAAGCACAGAGGATGAAACTTTTCGACTGTTCGACCGGCTTCCGCCCGAGCGCTTCAGGGTGCTGCAAGACGAATCGGTTTTTAACTTCTCAGCGCTTAATAATCGCGCTGTGCATGCGACCAACGGCGAATACATCTGCCTGTTGAACAACGATATCGAGATCGTCACGGCCGACTGGATAGAGGAGATGCTGTCGTTCGCAATGCAGCCGGATGTCGGCGCCGTCGGCGCCCGATTGTGGTACCCGGGAGGAGGCTTGCAGCATGCTGGCGTTATTTTGGGGCTGGGCGGCATCGCGAGGCACATACACAGAAACCTTAAAAGAGGCGAACTCGGGTATTTCGGTCGAGCTGCTCTGCACCAGTCATTCAGCGCCGTAACGGGAGCGGCATTGATGATAAAAAAATCGATCTATTTGCAAGTTGGTGGCTTAGACGAACAGTTCGAAGTCACGTTTAACGACATCGATTTCTGTCTGCGTGTGCGCGAAGCGGGGTATCGCAATGTGTGGACACCCTATGCGGAGATGATCCATCACGAATCAGCTACGCGAGGGCTCGAGACGACCCCGCAAAAGACAGCGCAGGCCGAGCGAGAGAGCTTGCTGATGGCAAGTCGGTGGGGAGACTTGCTGGACAAGGATCCGGCGTATTCGTTGAATCTGTCGATCGAGACTGAAGACCTTGGTATTGCCTGGCCGCCACGCACAGATGCTTATCAGCCCCGAGCGCCAACAAGCCAGCGCGATCGCGTAGCGCTCGATTGCGTAGCTCAACGCGAATAATTTTGAATTTATCTCAATGAAGACTGCAATCGTTACCGGTATCTCCGGTCAGGACGGTGCATACCTTGCCCAGCTCTTGTTGGGCAAAGGCTATCGGGTTGTTGGCACCTACCGTCGCACCAGCTCTGTCAATTTCTGGCGCATTGAGGAGCTGGGTATCGAATCTCATCCACAGCTCGAATTGGTGGAGTACGACCTGACCGACTTGGGCGCCAGCATAAATCTCGTCAAACGTGCGCAGCCCGCGGAGATTTATAACCTTGCGGCGCAAAGTTTCGTCGGCGTCTCGTTTGAACAGCCAGTCACAACAGCGCAAATTACCGGGCTTGGCGCGCTACATCTGCTCGAAGCGATTCGCATAGTGAACAAAAGCATTCGCTTCTATCAGGCTTCGACTTCGGAGATGTTCGGCAAGGTGCAACAGGTGCCGCAGACCGAAGAGACGTCGTTTTATCCGCGGAGTCCCTACGGTGTCGCCAAGCTGTATGCGCATTGGATGACCGTCAACTATCGCGAGTCTTACGGCATTTTTGCCGCGAGCGGACTGCTATTTAATCACGAGTCGCCATTGCGAGGCCGCGAGTTTGTCACGCGCAAGATCACGGACGGCGTTGCCAAGATCAATCTTGGAAAGCTCGAATGCCTCGAGCTAGGCAATCTGGATGCGAAGCGAGATTGGGGTTACGCGAAGGAGTATGTCGAAGGAATGCACTTGATGCTCCAGGCTTCCGAGCCTGAGACGTTTGTCCTCGCCACGGGCAGAACCGAAACCGTAAGGCACTTCGTGACTTTAGCGTTCGAAGCGGTTGGAACTCGCATCGACTGGCGCGGCAGTGGTGTGGAAGAAGCCGGCACCGTCAGTGGGACAGAAAAGGTAGTCGTCCGGATCGATCCCCGCTTTTACCGTCCGGCTGAGGTTGATCTGTTGATCGGAGATTCGTCGAAAGCGCGGAGTGCGCTGGGATGGGTGCCGAAAACTTCGCTCGAATCGCTGTGCGGAATGATGGTCGAAGCCGACCTGCGTCGGAACACCAGTGGCTTCTCCTTCTAGTCAAGGCCGCGTACTCGTTACCGGGCATAACGGATTTACCGGCATTCATCTGACGCCGCTGTTGGAGCAGAGCGGATACGAAGTTGTACGAGCCACCGAGCCTGAATTCGACCTGTTGCAGGAGGACTCGATTGCTGCCCTGGTACAGGCGGCGCAGCCCGAGTATGTCATTCACTTGGCGGCCATCAGCTTCGTTGCGCATCAGGACGCGAGGGCGGTCTACGCGGTGAACACGGTAGGCACGACGTCGTTACTGTCCGCGCTGCAACGCATTGCTCCGCGTTTACGTAAAGTCGTGCTGGCTAGCACATCACAGGTTTATGGCAATGCAACCGACGACCCGATCACCGAAAGCACACCGCCTGCGCCGATCAGTCACTATGGGTGCAGCAAGTTAGCAATGGAATTTATGGCACGTAACTTTTTTGAACGTCTCCCGATTCTCATTACTCGGCCGTTTAACTACATTGGTCGCGGACAGGCTGCGCAGTTCCTTCTACCCAAACTGATTGATCACTTTTCGCGCAAGGCATCAGTGATCGAGCTCGGAAACCTAAATGTGGAGCGCGACTTTCTAGACGTTCGCTCGGTAGCTGATGCGTATGTGCGGTTGCTCGAGTCGCCGCTGCAGTCTCAGGCTGTCAACATCGCTTCGGGCATCGGACGTAGCCTCGCCAGCATCCTAGACGATCTGACGCGTATTACCGGTCACCGCCCGGCAACCGCAGTCAACGCGGCACTGGTTCGTAGCCATGAAGTCAGGCGAATGGTTGGGAGCAGCGAACGCCTTGTCAATACGGTAGGGCCGTTGCGTTACTCGGACTTTGAATCGACCCTACGGTGGATGCTGCAGCCCACAGACCCCGCATGAGTTCGCCATCGGCCGCCACCCTGCGTTCAGCCAAAGTATTGGTTGTCGGGGACGTCATGCTCGATCGCTATTGGTTTGGCGATGTAGAGCGAATCTCGCCGGAAGCTCCAGTGCCGGTAGTGCGCATACGTCATTCAGAAGAAAGGCTTGGTGGTGCCGCAAATGTCGCGCGCAATATCACTGCCATTGGCGCTACCGCTGGGCTATTGGCTGCCGTCGGCGATGACGAGCCGGGCCGGGCGATTTCGGCGCTCATCGCCGCGTCGGAAATCGTGCCTCATATGCATATGGAGCCTGAACTGACGACCACGGTGAAGCTGCGCGTGATCGGTCGTCACCAGCAAATGCTACGCGCGGATTTTGAACAGACGCCGCGGGAGGAGGTTCTGCTGAAGCACCTTCAGACATTTGCACCCCTGATGCCGCAGTATCAACTCGTTGTGCTTTCTGACTACGGTAAAGGTGGCCTAGCGCACATCGCCAAGTTAATTACGATCGCGCGCAAAGCGGGCATGCCGGTTTTTGTAGACCCAAAGGGTGATGATTACTCGGCTTATGCCGGAGCGACGGTCCTTACGCCCAACAGAGCGGAATTGCGCGAGGTGGTTGGACGCTGGCGCGACGAAGCCGACCTTGAGACACGTGCACAACACCTCAGAAATAAACTCGGACTGCAAGCATTGCTGCTGACGCGCAGTGAAGATGGCATGACGCTTTTCACCGATCAGGGAGCATGGTCGGTGTCAGCAGAGGCGCGGGAGGTGTTTGACGTGAGCGGCGCGGGGGACACAGTGATTGCGGTGGCGGCGACCATGGTTGCTTCGGGCGCATCTTTACAGGACGCCGTGACTGCCGCCAACCGCGCCGGTGGCATTGCGGTTTCGAAGTTCGGCTCGGCGACCGTGTCCTACGACGAGCTGTTTGGCACAAGCGCAGGTGCTTCGCAGTGACGATCATCGTGACCGGCGCGGCGGGCTTTATCGGCGCCAACTGCGTCAAGGCGCTGAATGAAAGCGGCGAACGCGACATCGTCGCCGTCGATCACTTGGCGCAGGCCGACAAGTTTCACAATCTGGTCGACTGCGACATTTCCGACTATCTGGACAAACACGACTTCCTCGATGCTCTGCGGCGCCGAAAACTGCCACGTGCCGACGTTGTTTTTCATCAAGGCGCGTGTTCGGACACGATGGCGACTGATGGATGTTACGTGATCGACAACAACTACCAATTCTCAGTCGAGTTGTTTCGTTGGTGCCAAGAACAGAAAGTGCCGCTGATCTATGCGTCATCGGCGTCCGTCTACGGGCGCGGGCCCGATTTCATTGAAGACCGCGCATACGAAGGCCCGCTTAACATTTATGGTTATTCGAAGTTCTTGTTTGACGCGTTCGTGCGCCGTCTGTTGGCCCGCCTTGCAGCTCCGGTTGTAGGCCTGCGGTATTTCAACGTGTATGGACCGCGCGAATCACACAAGGGGCGAATGGCGTCGGTTGCATTCCATGCATTCAATCAGATTCGCGAGCATGGCCGCGTAAAGCTTTTCGAGGCGAGCCACGGCTACAAGAACGGCGAACAGCGCCGTGACTTTGTCCACGTGAGCGATGTCGTCGACGTCAATTTTCACTTTTGGAAACATCCCATTTCCGGCATTTACAACGTCGGCACTGGGCGTGCTCAGAGTTTCAACGATGTCGCAGCAGCCGTTATCAATACGGTTCGTGCTTCGCGTGGCGACTCGCCGCTTACTCTGCAACAGTTGGTGTCTGAGGGCGCGATCGAATACATCGGCGTTCCTGACGCGCTGATCTCGAAGTACCAGGCTTTTACGCAAGCAGACTTAACGCAGCTGCGAGCGGCAGGCTGCAATATTGCGTTTCAAACGGTTGAGTTGGGCACCTCCAGCTACGTTGATTGGCTACTAGCTCGTTACCCATCTGCATGACATTGCGTCCCGCTGCTTTCCTCGATCGCGACGGCGTTATCAATATAGATCGCGGCTATGTGTCTCGAGCCGAGGACTTCGAGTTTGTTACCGGCGTGTTTGAAGGAGCGGCCGCGCTTCAGCGCCTGGGATTCGCATTAGTGGTCATCACCAACCAGTCGGGCATCGGTCGGGGTCTGTACTCGGAAACTGATCTTCTCGCCCTCAATCGCTGGATGGGCGATCAATTCGGACAACACTCAGTCCATATTGATGGCGTTTTTTATTGTCCGCACCATCCCACTGAGGCATTCGGCCGCTATCGATGCGAGTGCGACTGTCGCAAACCCGCGCCCGGCATGTTGCTGCGCGCGGCGCGCGCGCTCAACCTTGACCTGACCCGCAGCGCGATGTTCGGAGACCGCGTATCCGATCTCCAGGCGGCGGCGGCGGCCGGTGTTCCGCTGCGCTATCTATTGGGAACTAATGGAGTGTCTCGGCCCAAGCCGGTTGACGCTGCAGGGCTTTCAATCGCGGAGTTCACCAGTTTGCAGCAGGCGGCCGCGAGCGTCGAACTCCATGTTGGCGTCAGCTTACTTGCAAGCACACCGTGACCACGATCGATTTCGAGCAAAAAATCGTGGCAGCGAATGAGCTAGCAGCTGCAGTGGCGCGGCTTGCGCGGCCTATTGTGCTGACCAATGGCGTCTTCGATATCTTGCATCGCGGGCACGTGACGTATCTGGCGCAGGCTCGTGCGCTGGGAGCGTCACTGGTGGTCGCAGTCAACAGCGATGCTTCGGTTAGGCAGCTCAGCAAGGGCAAAGATCGTCCATTGAACAACGAAGCTAACCGCGCGGCCGTCTTGGCCGCTCTCGAGTCGGTGGACATGACCACCGTGTTCAGCGCGAAAGTGCCCTTACCAGTGCTCGAAATCGTGCGGCCAGAGATTTACGTGAAGGGCGGCGACTACGACATGGCTGTCATTCCGGAAGCAGCGCTGGTCAGTGGATGGGGTGGAGCGACTGTTGCAATTCCTTTCATACATAGCGTCTCCACTACAGCGCTTCTCGAGCGAATACGCGCGAGCGCGCCATAAAAAGCGGTCAACAGTGCGCCGCCTGATGAACGCCCGCGGCCCCATTTCAGCTCAGGCGTTCTGGGGTCTTGCAAGCTGGCTCCTGCCCTTGATAGTGGTGTTCTTGCTGACACCTCGTCTGCTTAATCTGCTCGGAGCAGAGCGCTTTGGGATGCTAATGATCGTGCTGGTGACTCCCGTCATTGCGACTCAACTTGATTTCGGTGTTGCTGCGAGTGCGGTTCGTCGACTCGCTGCGGATTTGAGTCAAGGACAGGTCGATGGACCCGGCACTATCCCTTTCTACGCTGTGGCTTTCTGTGCGATCGCATCGCTGTTCGGCACTGTGGTCGCGAGTGCATCAGGCTGGCTTGCCGATACGCTGGGCGTGACCGACCTGCTTGGGTCCGAAGCAGCCCAAGAGCTGATTCGGTGGTGCGCTGTGTGGGGCGCCGTAAGCCTGGCGACAGCCGTGCCGGCTCTGGTCGCGCGCGCAGCGCAATCCTTTGTTTGGCTTACAGCAGCGCAGACAATCGCTACCGTGGTCCTATGGATCGGAGCGTTGCTGCTCAGCCGTGCGGGCCATCCGCTGCGAGACATCGTGGTTCTAGGAATTCTAGTCACTGCTGCCTCGGCGGCTTTGATGACCTTCGCTGTGCACCGTATGGTTCGCTGGGACTCACCGCTGTTGTTCAAGGTGTCAATTCCCGCGCGGGACATACACTTTGCAGGGGGCATGTTTATCGCGCAGATAGCCAGCGCGATCGCTTATCAGGCGGATCGCATACTCATTTCCTCATTTGCCTCACCCGCCGTCGCAGGTGCGTACGCGCTCTGCGCCAACGTCGCGAACAAGCCGCTCGCGGCTGTGGTGGCGATCACGTCCTTCGCGTTTCCGCACGCTTCCGGACTGCACTTGAGTGGAGCACGCGACGAGCTCCGCGCGCTACTGCATTCGCTCGACCGAGCCGTCGCAGTGCTTGTCATACCGCTGCTTGTCCCCGCCCTCGGACTGGCGCAGCCGTTCCTGAAACTATGGCTTGGTGACTATGGCACGCCCGATCTTGCACGCGCGTTCCAAGTGTTGGTGATTGCTTTCGCGATACCTGCATTCGCCGTGCCGGTCGGACACGTGCTCGCGGCTAGCGGTCGGTCTGGCCTCGCTGCCCGTTTTTCCTGGCTGACAGCAGGCGTAGTGGTCGGCGGCATCATCGCGCTCGTACCACCATATGGTTTGCGTGGCGCAGTCCTTGCCGTACTTGCCGCGATGTCGACATCGTTAATCTTCAGTGTTTTCGCGAGGCGCGCGCTTGCCCTGCAGAAGCCAGAAAGACAGTTGCGCCTCCGGGCCGGCATAGCGCTCGGCGTTACGGCGCAGGTTGTGGTCCTGTTCTCGTTAACTAAATTCGTTAATGACTGGAGGACACTCTTCCTAATCGGCGCTTCGAGTTGGGCGGCATTCTTCCTGGTGCGTGTTATCTTTCAAACGCTTTCTCCGGAAGAGATTCGGCTTTTGGCTCGACTCCGGAAAGCTATATCCCTCCCCTCCTGGAAACACTGATCCTGGCGACTACCTTGGGTCTGAAGCGGCTTATTCGCAATTGGCTTTATGGTCGATCGGAAGCGGTGGCCGCCTCGACCGACGCTCAGCTTCAATTGCAGCTTGAACGGGAGATGGCGCGGTTGCGCTGCGAGTTGCGCAAGACCATGCCCGACAATCCGGCGGCCTGTGGATTTAAGGTCTACTCGCAGTCCGACGAGGACGGAATCATCGAGACAATCTGCAGCCGGCTGCAACTTGACCGTGGCACCTTCGTAGAAATCGGTTGCGGCGACGGACATGAGAACAACACGCATTACCTTCTGCTGAAGGATTGGAGGGGCGTGTGGATCGATGCTGATCCTGCGAAAGTTGCTCTGATTCGCGCCGCGCTTCCCGACGCCGCCGCCCGGCTTCGCGTTGCTTGCTATAGCGTTACAGCAGAAAACATCGCGAACCTGCTGCGCCACGAATTAACAGCGCTTGGCGTAGCGCAAACTATCGATCTTCTTTCAATTGACATTGATGGCAACGACCTTCCGTTGGTACTCGCTGCCGAAGCACTGTCCCCAAACGTGCTAGTCGTCGAGTACAACGCGAAGTTTCCGTATCCAATGTCGCAGTGCGTGAAATACGATCCCGTTCACACTTGGAGGAACGACGACTACCACGGTGCTTCACTGGGTGCGTGGGTAAAAGCACTCGAAACTCATTATCGCCTTGTGTGCTGCAACTTGGCCGGCACCAATGCTTTCTTCGTTCGCAGCGATCTGGCGGGCCAATTCGAGCCGTGCCCCCCCGCCGAGTTGTACCAGCCCGCGCGCTTTTACCTAACAGCCCTGCGCTCGGGCCATCCGTCATCGCTTTCATTCCTTGCTAACCACTTGAACGGTCGTGCGGGAAACGTCCAACGGGAGCTTGGTCAATGAAGCAGGGCGAAATTGATTACATGAAGACCATCGGCCAAGAGGCCGCTGTTGGCGCGTACGACAAGCCGTTTTCGCACTTCACTTGTTCCAAGAATTTGGTCGACTTGGGCTTGATCATGAGCCTGATGCCGCAACCGCCAGCCAGATTGCTGGACTTGGGGTGTGGCACCGGGTGGACTAGCGCTTTCTTTGCTCGGCGCGGTTACCACGTCGTCGGACAGGACATTGCGCCGGACATGATTGACTACGCACAACGCAACAAGACTCGCTATGAAGCAGCCGAGCTTGAATTTGTAGTATCCGACTATGAGTCACTCGCGTTCGACGAACCATTCGACTGTGCCGTTTTTTACGACTCGCTGCACCACGCCGTCGACGAACGCGCGGCCTTGGAATGTGTTTATCGAGCCTTGCGACCAGGCGGCATCTTGGTGACGCATGAACCGGGCGCGGGTCATTCCGTCAATCCCGATTCTATTCAGGCTATGAAGTTGTACGGCGTTACAGAAAAAGACATGCCGCCGGCACACATCCGCGACCTATGCACATCAATTGGCTTCTCCCGCTTCGAGTTTCTTGTGGATCCAACCCTAGCCATTCTCGTTATGTACGGAATCAACCTCGCGCAAGTGACCCGTGAACATTTGCCGTGGTGGCGGCGCTCGGTACGGGCGGCGCGCTTAATGGCAGATAGACAACTTAAGCACGGTGGAATCTGCGTGGTGACGAAGTAATCAGGTAACAGGTAACTGCAAATAAGCAGTGCACTGGATGAAAGTTCTGGAGCTAGGTTGCGGATTCAACAAGACGCCAGGCGCGTTCGGGATCGACATCATTCCCGGGTCCCAAGCCGACATTTTTCATGATCTGAACATGTTTCCCTATCCGTTCGCGGATAGCGAGTGGGATCGCATCCTTTGCCGTGACGTTCTCGAACATCTTGACGACTTCATTCGAGCAGTGGAAGAGATCTGGCGCATTGCGCGGCCGGGAGCCATCGTAGAAGTGTCAGGACCCTTCATGAGCAGCGTCAACTTCTACTCTGATCCAACGCACAAGCGCGCGTTTACATCCAAGACGTTCGACTACTTCATCGAGGGCAGTAGAGCGTTCAAGTTCGGGTACAGCAAGACCCGGTTTGAACTCGTCGCCTGCGAATACGATCGAGAGGAAAAGTCTAAGCGCAGAGGACCGCATCGCTGGTTGCTAAATTGGGCAAACCGCAACAAGGAGTATTACGAGTCCAGATTTGCCTTCATTTATCCGCTTTATCAAATCTTCTTTGATCTCCGAGTCGTCAAGTGACGCCGGCTGACCGTCTGGTCGTCGGACTGAACGGCGCGGCATTGCTCTCGCCACTGACGGGAATCGGCCAGTACACAAAAAGTCTCGCGGAAAATTTAATCGCGTCTGGCGAGATCGATCTAAACATCTTTTACGTGGCCAGATGGAGCAAGGAAGTCAGGACAGAACCTTTCCCATCGCTCGGGCCAATCAAGACTTTCATTAAGAAGGTCGTACCTCATCCTTACCTGGTCAGTCGAGCCCTCCAAGGGTGGAAGTTTCATTCCGGAGCGCAAGCTCGTCGCGTATCCGTCTATCACGAGCCAAATTTTCTTCCGCTTAAGTTCGCTGGCCCGACGGTGGTCTCGATTCATGATCTTTCGTGGATTCGTTACCCTGAAACGCAT
This sequence comes from Burkholderiaceae bacterium, assembly GCA_035536515.1. Classification (GTDB taxonomy): domain Bacteria; phylum Pseudomonadota; class Gammaproteobacteria; order Burkholderiales; family Burkholderiaceae_F; genus JACCZX01. Next base: position 14,607 of record DATLOA010000193.1, read on the forward strand.
CCAAAGGAGCGCGTTGCGATCATGAACCGGATCCTTCCCCTCGCACTTGAGAGAGTGCAACAGGTCATCACCGATTCGGAATTCATTCGTCGAGAGGTAATCGACGAGTTTGGCGTTTCAGCGGATCGAGTTACAACGACTTTGCTTGCCCCACGCGGCATGTTTAGACCGCGCGATCCGGCGTCGTGCGCCGCAACGCTCTTTAAACATAATTTGCAACAACGCAGTTATTTTCTGGTCGTTGGCACCTTGGAGCCTCGTAAGAACGTGGAGACGGCGGTCAGAGCTCACGCCGGCTTACCCGAAGCAATTCGAAGGACATTCCCACTGGTTCTGGTGGGCATGAGAGGTTGGCTCACTTCGCGTCTGGAAGGCGAATTAAAGGCACCCGTTGAGCGCGCAGAGGTAAGGCCGCTCGGCTTCGTCACTGATGATGAACTGGCCAATCTATATTCGGGGGCGACAGCGTTGGTATATCCGTCAGTGTATGAAGGCTTTGGCTTACCCCCGCTCGAAGCGATGGCATGCGGGACTCCAGTGATTACTTCGAACGTCTCTTCGCTACCCGAGGTCGCGGGCACCGCGGCAGTAATGCACGACCCAATGGATACTGACGCGCTCCGAAATGCAATGAAACGCTTTATAGATGATGGGCAGTTCTGGGTGGAAAGGGCCGCTGCATCGGTGAAGCAAGCCGCTCTATTTTCGTGGGAGCGGTGCGCCAAGGAAACTATCGCGGTGTATCGCGCGGCAATGTCCACTTGACGTAGCACGCATCCGTACAATCCGCCGTTTCGTTTTCAAGACAAGAAGACTTGATGCAGGTATCGGTGATCGGCGCCGGATATGTCGGCTTGGTGACTGCAGCGTGCTTCGCTGACGTCGGCAACGTGGTCCTATGCGTCGACATCGATGCCCAGAAAATCAAGCGTCTGAAGCGCTCAGAGATTCCGATTCACGAACCCGGTCTCGAGCAGCTAGTCGAGCGCAACACGGTTGCCGGTCGGCTGCGATTTTCAACCAGCTACGACGATGCGGTGGCGCATGCGGCGCTGATTCTTATCGCAGTCGGAACCCCCTCAGGCGAG
>DATLOA010000194.1:0-37686 GCA_035536515.1 Burkholderiaceae bacterium
TGCGGCAGATGAGGCTCCATCGCCTTCTTGAACAAACCTTTCGCAACGCCATCCGGTGCCTTGACGCTCTCGGGCAACGAGAACGCCCACTCGAGCAGTCGATGATCAAGCAGCGGCGAGCGCGACTCGAGACTTACCGCCATGCTCGCGGTGTCGACCTTCACCATCAAGTCGTCGGGCAGATACACATGCGTGTCCGCCCAATTGGCGCCCGACACGAAATCTGGCGCTTCATCAAAGTAACGGTCCAAAAGATCAAGGGCAGAGCTTTGCAGGAACGGGGTCATCGCCGGCCCGTATGCAGCACTTTTCTGCTCGTCAGAGAAAGACACAATCGAGAACGCGTAGCGTTGACTTGACTTGCGTGTGCGCTCGGTCAGACGTTGCGCAAGCGAAGTGAGGCGCGCCCCGAACCGCCCTTGCTGAACTCCGCGCGGCAATGAGCGCAAGCCAGCCGCGGCAAGCGCCGCGAGAGGGGGCGGCACGTGATCTAACTCGGCGAGCTTTCGCATCGAGTCGTAGCGCGGGTAGCCGATGAACGCTTCGTCACCCCCATCTCCGTTGAGCGCAACGGTAACGTGCTGGCGCGCCATCTCCGAGACGTAGTACGTCGGGATCATCGACGCGTCTGAAAACGGCTCGCTGTAGTGCCAGATTAATTTCGGAAGAATATCGGCCGCGTTTGGCTCGAGTATTAACTCGTGATGATCGGTGCCGTAACGCTGCGCCACCATGCGGGCGTACTTCGTCTCGTCGTATTCCGCGTGCCGGGAGCCGATCGAAAATGTCTTGACCGGTTCACCCGATAGTTGGGCCATCATCGCGACCACCGCGGAGGAATCAACACCCCCTGAAAGAAACGCGCCCAACGGCACATCAGAAATCATTCGCAGCTTGACCGATTCCTTCAGCAACTCGACCAGCTCGTGCTGCTTTTCTTGCGCGTCGAAAGCAGATGCCGCGCGGCTGCTCGGAAGCGGCAAACTCCAATAGCGCTCCGCGGGACCGATCCGCCAGCCGTTCACCTCTCGCTGCGCGATGAGCTTGTGTGCCGCTGACAGCTTGTTTACAGACTCGAAGATAGTGCGCGGTGCGGGGATGTACTGATACGTCAGATACTGATGAATCGCCGCGTAGTCGAGCTTGCAATCGAGGCCTGGCCACGTGACAAGCGCTTTCAACTCCGAGCCAAAAACCAGCGAATCGCCGATGCGGGCCCAATACAGAGGCTTCTTTCCGAGACGGTCACGCGCCAACAGCAAGCGTTGCAACATCGGATCCCAAAGCGCAAACGCGAACATCCCGCGCAGGCGATCGATAACGGCGTCCCCCCAAACGCTATAGCCCTCCAAGATCACTTCTGTGTCGCTATGGCTGCGAAATTGCGTGCCGCGAGCTTCGAGCTCGGCTCGAATCTCCTGAAAGTTATAGATCTCGCCGTTGAACACGATCCAGCAGCGGGCATCTACGGTGCTCATCGGCTGGTGACCCGCAGGTGAAATGTCGATGATCGACAGCCGGGCATGGCCCAGTCCGCACGTTCCGTCGGTCCATGCGCCGCGGTCGTCGGGCCCGCGATGCTTGATCACATCGACCATTTGATTGAGCCGCCCGATCGCCGTGTCGCGATCGATTCGCCCGTCAAGCCTTACGAATCCAGCGATGCCGCACATGGCGTCAAACGACCTCTATAACAATGTGACAATTGTTTCGAAAGCGGCGCGCATCATACGTTCCTGGCGGGAGCAGTAATCAATTCCGCAGTTGCCACCCGAAATCGGCTCGCTGCCAGCGCGACTACGCACGCACGGTCGAGCCAAACGGCGATGAAAACAATTGCCAACGGCACGATCGGGTCAACGTAGCGCGGTATTACCGTTGTTGCCAATGCAGTCAACACTATCGCACCGTGCATCATGGCGCCCACATATCCCGCGACTGCCAACCACAGCCATCGACGTCCGGCAACAAGGCTCGCCAGCAGAGTAATCAATGACGCGATTGCGACCAAAGGTCCGAACAGTGGTACCTGCACGAGAACCCTGAGTGTCATATCGATTGTTGAAGAGTCGCGCTGCAGCGTTCGATCCGGGGCGCTGATTAGTTGCCCGTATGCAAATTCGGGGACGTGGACCGTTTCCGCGAGTTTCCGCGCGAGCGTGTTGTGACTCTGCTCGAACGCCTGGAAGTGTTCGTTCAGCCACTTTTCCGTGTTGGCCGCATAGGGAAAGTGAATCCACCAAGCGGTAAAAACGTGGTCGGCGACGTGGGATGCATAAGCGAGAGGATGATGGGTGATGCTGGACGTCGCGAACTCACGATAGTACGGAATCATTTCCTCGCGGTCGCGAAAACCGAAGTTTCTCAGCGCGCTCTGAGTTGCCGCCGATGCGCGGTTGAAATTGTTCATCGAATACAAAGCACGCTCGACCGGCGAGGCTTGTGCTGCCTGGTCGCGCCGGTAGTCTTCGAGAGCAGCGGCAACCGCGGTGGCGGCCGCATGCGGCTCGGCCAGATCCTCCACGCGATACAAATGGCCCACGTGCGGAAAGAGAGCTAGCCAGGCAATCGACTGGGCGGGTGTCCCGCGATAAGCATTGCTTGCGAGGGTTACAACTGCGAATCCGGCAACCATCGGGACTATGGTGGCGAGAGCAATCATTCGGCGGTGGCGGAAACGGTACACAAACAGCAACAGCGTGCAAACGGGAACGAAAAATCCGGCGGGCCGTATTAGGATCACGAGCAGGGCGGTCACGCCGACCATCGCCAGCCTGAGTCGTGTTGCCCGCTCGAGCACCAGAATGACGGCGCTGAGATGCAAAAGCAGGCTCGACGCGTAGATGACTTCGGTGAGTGCGAACATCGAGTATTTGGTCACGGTGCCGAGCAACAGGAGCGCGATTGCGCACAAAGCGGCGACGGCGCGGAATTTGAGCGCAATGTGCAACGCCTGATAGAGCACCAACACGCTTGCGATCCACACGCCGATCTGTGCCGCTGGAAGCCCAGTGAGGCCGTTTCCCGGAAGCGCGACTAGCTTCGCGAAAGCCCAGTAGCCGAGCGGCACGATTGCATTAGCTGTCAAATAAGTGTGCGAATCAGGATTCAGCAGCGGCACATTGGGCATCGCGAACCCAAAGAACCAGAGTACGTAGGCGGCGGCTCCTACTACTGCAACGGTCCAGATCGGACTGTGCGCGGCTTGGTACACCAGTGTGCGCAAGGCGTTTCTCGTTGCACCAAGCGCACGCGGATGAGTAAAGCCTACGACCGTCAAGAACACTGCAAGAGATGCAAACCAAAGCAAGGCGATCACGGCGAGTCCGAGTGACCCAAACTCAAGCCGATATTGCACCCCATAGGAGCGCCCGTTGTTGCGCGGATCAGAATCGTCGCTGGCTGAGAAAATCAGCGTATCGCTTGAGCGTGCATCCGTGGCGGTTTGCCAGTGGGAGAATCTTCCGCGGCCCTGCTGATGGATATCCTGATGGACCGAATGCGCTGCGCCGATTGCGACGCCGTCCTCGAACAGACGAAGACTCGATTGCCTGGGCCGTTCGTTGGTATCGCTCTGCCGGCCGAACACAAGACTGGGCACGACTGAAGGTCCGAACTCAAAAGCGTATGCGCTCCCGCCTTGGCTGAGAATGCCAGCCGGGATTACTTCCGCCGTTTCTTCCCACAGTCCGGAACGCAACGCGGCGGCGTAACCAGCGACCAGCGTAGCGGTCAGCAATACGAGCAGGCAACGCCTGATTGCTTTCGGTTCATTGATGCCTGTCATCCTTCGAAAGTGCGTAATGCGAGGACGACTAAATGCGTGTGCGTCGTTGGGTCATCGCTCGCCGCACACGGTCCAGCTATAACCGTGTCGATGGTGCAGTCGAATGTTCGTAAAGCCGGCGACCGCCAGCAACTCGCGCGCCTCGTTTTCGAGGTAATACTTGGCGTACGCCGGGTTCAACTGGTCGTAGATGATCAGATGGCGTTTTCGTCGACTCATCCGCGCAAAAACTTCAGTCACATACTGCCGCATGGGCAACGGTGCGAACCGGCACGCGGCAAGGTACAGATCGGCAGCGAAGGTCAGCGCCCAGCAGATTGCGCTCAGAACTCCGTGGGGCAGGCGGCGCGTCAGCGCGCGAAACGGCTGCACAAACGCCAGGTAATTCTCGTTGCCTTCGCGACCGTATAACCAGATCAGAAGCAGTCCGCCCTGGCGCAGCGCGCGACGTGCGGCGGCTACTACCGTGGATGGATTTTCGATGTGGTGCAGGACGCCGATCGACAAGATCAAGTCGAGATCGTGCTCATTGGCAATCGATTGCCCTCGGCTGTGGACGAGCTTTACTTTATCGGCAACCGCGGAAAATCGGGTGACTAGGACATCGAACGCGTTCGATGGCTCGATCGCGACCACGTGCGCTGCACCGGCCTCAAGCAGCATGTTTACTACGCGTCCCGAGCCCGAGCCGATTTCCGCGACCCGCATGCCCTTGATTCGCTCGACGTCCAGCAGCGGCCCAAAAATGTCGGCCAACAGATCGATCGATCCGTAGTAGCCCGAGTTGTCGGTGTAGCGCGTCCATTGCTCGCCAAAGTCAGCGACTGTTCTGGCGTCCAGGTTTGCCTTCACAGTCCGTCGGCGGGGGGAGACGATGTAATGCGATAAATCGGCCGGTCATAACGCGACAGTCGCATCTGACTGATCTGGTCTGCTATCAGTCCAAAAAAGCCCGAGAGGATGCCGCCCAGCGTCAGCAGCACGGCGCCGGCCGGAACGCCGCGACCGGTCAAAATCGCCCAGCCGAGGCCGTAGAGGATGCCGGCAAAAAAGAGCATCACACCTGCCCTGAGAAAAATGCGCATCGGTGCAAACAGCATGAAAATGCGCATCAAGAGCATGAATGCATGAAAGCCGTCGGCGACCTTGACTTTACTCACGCCGATGCGCGGGTTCAACTCGATCGGGTAAAAGTCGATCGGGTAGCCGCGTTCTAGCATGATGACCGTGCTTGTAATGCTGGCGCTGAAGCCGTTGGGAAGCAGATCGACGTACCGGGAGATCACGTCACGGCGAAACACCCGCAGGCCGCAATTGATGTCCTTGCCAGCACTAAACTTCAGGGATCGCGCTGCCAACCGTATAAAAAACTTCCCCAGTGTGCGTACCGGTGACGGGCCGGAGAATCGGCGTTGCGCGACGACTGCCGCCAGCCCGCGCGAGCTGACTATCAATGCCATTGCTGCGAGGTCGCTCACACGATGCTCGTTATCCGCGTCGAACCAGGCGACGTATTCGCGTGTCGCGATACTGATACCGGTCTTAAGTGCGGCGCCATAGCCACGATTGAACGGATGCTGTGCGACAATGATTTTGGCGAACCCAAGCGCGATCTGAGCGGTTCGATCATCCGACCCGTCGTCGATCACGATAACTTCCGCCTCGGGAGCGTCGCGCGTCAACGCGTCGAGCGTCGCCGCGATGCCTGCCTCTTCGTTGAATGCAGGGATGACGATACTCACGCGACTGAAAACGCTGTTCGACATCATGCTGCGTCCTGATGGGGCGCCCTAGCGCACGCCGGTTGCGTCGCGCCACACAGCGAACGTCAACAAAGTCCAAAGAGCATAGCCGTGATCGGCGCGCAGTTCGACATGCTCCCGCCATAAGCGGGCGACGCCGTTAGGCGACAAGTAGGGAGCGAGCGCATCCCCGTCGCGCACCAGCATTCTTTCTGCCAGCGGCCGCAATGCTCCGCGCAGATGGGCGTCCACCGGCACCTTGAACCCCCGCTTTTCAGCGCGACTAATGGCGGGTGGAACACCCCGGCGTGCGAGCGCCGCGCGCAGGATTTTCTTGTCGGGTCCGCGCAGCGGCGTGAGCAAAGATGAGTCGAGCTTGCCCGCAAGTTCCATCATTCGGCGATCCAGAAACGGCACGCGCACCTCTACACCGTGTGCCATGCTCATGGCGTCACTCTTTACGAGAAGATCGCCCGGCAGGTAGTAAGTCTGATCGCCGAGTAGGCAGCGATCGACGAGCGTACCGGACTGACCCATCGTAGCCGCGTACTCATCGAGTGGATCTGCCAACTGACCGAGCGCAAGCAGCGGCCCTGCGTACACCGTCTCCATCTGTTCCGGAAACAGATAGCGCCGCCATTGCGGATGGTGCATCCCGCGCGCAAATGCCATTCCGGAAAACAGTCGTGCCATCTTCTCTGAAGCCGGGATTCGTCCGTGCCCGTGGCGGCACAATCGACGAAGCTGTTGCGCACCCAAGGCGGAAAGTCGCTTCGGTATCAGGGGCGAAGCCAGTGCAGCAATGCGGCTGGCGCGATAAGTTTCATAGCCGCCGAAGAACTCGTCGGCGCCGTCCCCCGTCAGTACGACAGGCATCCTACGGCGCGCAGCCTTGCATACGGCACTGAATGCCAAGCCGCTCGAGTCGGCGCAATTGCCGTCATAGTGATAAACCATCTTGATAAATCGCTGCTCGAGTTCGCTTGCGTCTTCCACGTCGACGCTTACGTGCTCGAGCCCAAACTTTGAGGCGATCGCCGTGGCTTGCGCGCCCTCGTCATATTCGTGCGTTGCGAATCGTGCCGTGAACGCCGGAACTGACTTGCCGGATAGCGTCGAAGCTGCCAGACCGCTATCGATTCCGCCGCTCAGCAACAGACCCACCGGAACGTCGCTGACAAGAATGTCGGACATCACTGCGTTCCACACGCTGTCAAAGGCGGCAAGCGCCGTCGGCATGTCGCGTATTTCCCCCGTGCGTGTCGGACGCCAATATCGGCTTACGCGGATTCCCTGGGCGTCGGCCACCAGGATGGATCCCGGCGGTACCGGCTGCACATCGCGCAACAGGGTTCGTTCCGGGCCGGGGTAGCCTTGCGCGAGATATCGATGCAGGCTCTCCACGCTTATTTGGCGTGAAGTCTCGGGCGCGGCCAGCAATCCCTTGATCTCGCTCGCGAAGCGCAGCGAGGACCCATTCCACGAGTAGTAAAGCGGCTTGATGCCGATGGGGTCGCGCACGAGGATCATGCGCTGCCGCCGACGGTCCCACAGACCAATGGCGAACATGCCTTCGAAGCGTGCAAAGGCGCCCGTATCCCATGCGGTGTACGCCGGTGCGATGACCTCGGTATCGGACGTCGTCAGAAAACGCAGTGGCTGGATTGCTGCCAACTCGCTGCGCAAAGCCACGTCGTTATAAATTTCTCCGTTGTAGGTAACCACGGTCGTGTCGGCGGCATCGTGCATCGGCTGATTCGCTTGCTCGCTAAGGTCGCGAATTGCCAGCCTTCGATGTCCCAAACCTACGTTGCCATCGATCCACGTACCCCATCCATCCGGCCCTCGGTGCGCTAGGATGTCGGTCATTGCAGTCAGCACGCGCGTGTCGACTGGCTCACCACCGAAATTCACGATCCCTGCGATACCGCACATATCATCTGAAACGGCGCTCGAGGCTCCGAGTCTGTTCCGAACGCATTATTTGTGGGCGACGTAAAGCGTATTCAGCCCGTACAAGAACCTCGATTCGCGAATGTCCGTGAACCCGGCATCGCGCAGCAGCGACAGAACTTCTGAACGATCAAGACCCGGCTCCTCATGCGCATCGATTTCGCGATGCTTGTCCTCCGAATACCACCAGATTTTATGGCCAATGGCACCAATCCAGCGCCCGATCATGGTCAGGATGACGCGACCGCCGGGACACAGGACGCGTCTCGCCTCGTGCAGCGCTTCGTTCCGCTCGGGGATGTGATTCAAGCAGGCAACGAACGACACTGTATCGAAGCTCGCGTCGGCAAACGGTAGATGCGCCGATGATTCGATCAGCATGCAATCTGATCCCCAATCTACAACGTCGGCGCCGATGCTGCCGGCTTCGTCCCCTTTAACTCCCATGCTGCAATACAACTTGATCAGGACGTTGTCGCCCGCGCCGATATCGAGCACACGCCCGCGCAACTCAGGCAGTACGGCGGCAAGTCGCTCTCCTCGCAACGATGTTGTCCCCAGGCGTTCACAGACATGATCGGGCAGGATCGCCATTCGCACGGGCGCGAGCAGCAAGTCGTACGCGTGGCGCCAGATGGGCTTGTGCGCCGAAACGGCCCACGAAGGTGGCAAGGAGGCAGTGTGAGTATGTCTCAACGGCGGCGCCTGTTCGCAGATGGCGGTTCTTCGCGGTCAGCAGCTTCGATCTGCGGGGCGCCATTATCGATGCGCGCTTGCAAAGCTTTGGCTAAGTGCTCCGTGTAGCGCACACGACCCCATCGGTTTAGATGAGTCTGGCTGGAAAAATATGCGGCGGGCATTTGAAGCGGCATATCCAGGATGTCAACAGGTGACAGTCCGAGCGTTTGTGCGATGTTTCCACGCACGGTATTAAGTTCTGCGTACTCTCGCGCACCAAGGACGCCTGCGGGAACCGGAGTGACGAGCAGCAGAACTCGTGCGTGAGCAATGCGCATGCGGGAAGCCAGTACGATTAGCGCGTCCATGAACGCTTCGTTTGGCGTAATGTTGGAAATCGCGCCGAACCCCGGCGGACTGGTTTGCGCTTCTAACAACTGCGCGCTGCCGGCGCGCAGGCCGTAGCCCGGGTCGAGCATGCTCCCGCGTGATGTTCTGAGCTCTGTTTCCACCGTGCCGGTTCCCCCGTAGTACAGCGCGAAACTGCCGGGCATCGGGGCGTAGACGACAGTTCTGTCGAGGTATTCACGGGCAAACGCCAACGCGTTCTGAATCGTTAAGGGGACCCGATTGTTCTGCTCGTTCGAACGGGCGACGTATGCCACCCACGATTCCCAGCTGGCATCGCGAACGAATTGAATCGGATGAATAGCGAGAATGATCCAGGGCGGGCGAGGCTGATCGGTCGCCATCTCGTGGATCATTGCTGCATAACCCGCCGGCCCGATGTACCCAATCGTGCAATAGTTTTCGGCTTCGATCTTCAGTTCGTCGCGTAATAGCGACGCCACGATTCCCATCAAGCAAGAGCTGTCACCAAGCAAGGCGAGGTCGAATGGTTTTCGTTCGCGGAGCCGGCCGAGCTGCGTGTCAACGATCAAGTGATCAACCGAAGGATGCTTTCGATGCTGAGCGTCGTCCTGCGCACCGGCAAATACCACCAACAGCACCCCCAGTAACACAGCGACGACTGCCGCAAGTGGCGCCAACTCTCGCAGCACGAGGCCCATCGGTGGAGAAGAAGCGCTCATGTGCCTCAGAACTGAAAATAAATGAACGTTGGGCGGTGCCGCTCGAGAAACACCAGCGTCAGCGTAATCAACGATCCAAGGCTTGCGACTCTAGTCCAAGAAGACCGGGCGCTCATGGTGGTCCGTTCAACCAAGTTGATTTGAACGTATTCGAAAAGCGCAAGCGCAAACATCAGCATCAGAGTTGCGGTCAGCAGGCTCAAGTGCAGCGGCGCCCATTCCCAGTTACGAAGTGCTGTAATCAACGCTTCCATCAGACCGGGACCGGTCGCGCGGAACAGAAACCATCCGATGAAAACGATCGACATTGTGCCAAGCCAGCCTGCGAAACGGCCGATGCGAGTTTGCGGCTGGTTCGGGATGCCGAGCAGCCTCCACGTCGCGAGAGCGACTCCGAGAAACAAGCCCCATAAAACAAAGTTCCACGCTGCCCCGTGCCAAAGTCCGCCCAAAATCATTGTCAGCATCAAAGCCGTCACCGTCCTTGATGCGCCATATCGATTTCCGCCGAGAGGGATGTAAACATAGTCGCGCAGCCACCGGCTCAGACTGATGTGCCAGCGGCGCCAAAAGTCGCTGGGCGAGACCGCGCGATACGGAAAACGAAAGTTCCAGATCAGTTTGAATCCAAGCAAGCCCGCGCATCCCTTGGCAATCAGGCTGTAGCCCAAAAAATCAGCGTATATCTGCACACCGAACAGGACGGTGCCCAGTACCACCGACCAGGCGTACGGCTGCGCGGGCACGAACAGGGAGTCGACGATGGGGCCCGCGGTATCGGCAATGACGATCTTCACCGCATAACCAAGCACCACTAAACCGATTGCATCCCGCACCGCTCGTGCGTCAACGCTGCGCGGTCGCTTGAACTGCGATAAAAGGTGCTCGGCCCGCTCGATTGGCCCGGCGATCAGTTGCGGGAAGAAAAAGCTAAACGCGAAAAACGTCACGATCTGGCGTTCCGCCTGATATTCCCTGCGCCACACGTCGACCACATACGCGATCAATTGAAACGTATGGAATGAAATGGCAAGCGGCAACACGATATCGAGGTAGGTCCACCGCGCTTGCAGTCCGATTGCACCGAGGACAATCGCGAGCGAGTTCCCGAAAAAATTCACGTACTTGAAATACGCGAGACAGGCCAACTGAGCAGCGACGCAAAGTGCCAGCACTGCGTTGCGCCGGCTACTTGACGTCGCAGCCTCAATGCTGAGCGCCGCCAGATAAGACACCAGCGATAGCCCGAGCATCAGCGAAAGAAACCGCCAATCCCACCACGCGTAGAAGATGCAGCTTGCCGCGAGTAGAAGCAAATTTTGGCTTCTGACTTGGCGCAGGAAGTGATACAGGACGAATACGACGGCGAATAAAATTATGAAGGAAAGGGAAACGAACGACATGTTCGGTCGTCAACGGGTACCTGAGCCGCCTCGCTTTTCATAAACTGCCATCAACCGAAAACCGCACACCGGCCCCAGCACGCGCTCGATGCGGTCCTCGAAGTGCAACAGCGAGCGTGCGACACCGGGTGTTATCAGCGACCAGGACTTAAACCCCCCGGAAAGCGGATAAGCGAGCAGGCTGAGCCAATTCAGGCGAGTCAGGTCGAGCGTGGGCTCGCGGCAATTCAGAGCTGCAGCGTAGCTGCCGGTTAGAAGGGTTGGAATCGCCTGATTGCCCACATAAGGATTCTTATTTGGATTGGGACGGCCCTCCAGCAGCGGGTTGACGCTGCTATCCACCGGCTCTTCATGCATTGCTCGGTAGACCAATCCGCTCAGCGGCGTAATTCCGGGTTCAACAAATACGAGGCGACCGCCAGGTTGCAGCACGCGCGCGGCGTCTCTCAGAAACTTGATTGGATATTCGATGTGATGCAGCACATCAAGCATCACGATGTTCACCACGCTGCCTGAGCGGAGGGGTAGCGCTTGCGCGTCTGCCACAAAATCCAGCCAGGGCTCGTACACGATGTCGAACGACAGCACGTCGGGTGCGAACTGCTTGAAGTTGCCGGAGCCGCCGCCGACTTCAATCGTCAAGCCGGGTTGGCATGCGGCAGCGATGCGCCGGTATAAATGTCCGTAGACCTCTCGCAGCACCGGCTTCGATGCCCACACCTCTCTATGAGACAGCTGCCGCTCGGCGGCGCTCGTTGCGGCCATGTCAGATGAACTTAAGCCGGCGTGCGGCAAAACCGAGCATTGCGATCAACAACGCCCCGTGTCTCCAGCGTGAGATGTTGGTCTCTCCGTACGTCCGTTCGCGGTAGGTAATCGGAATCTCGACGATGTGCAACGCCATCCGCGCTGCGCCGAACAGCAGGTCAAAATCGCCGAAGGGATCGAATTCGCCGAAGTAGGCGCGGTGTTGAGCCAGGCGCAGATAGTTGTCGCGTGTGATGACCTTGGTGCCGCACAGCGTGTCCTTGAAGCGCTGCCCGAGGACGAAGGAGAAGGCAACCGCGAAGAACTTGTTGGCGACAAGGTTCAGAAAACGCATCGCGCGTTTTTCCATCGGATACACCAGTCGGCTGCCGTTGATGAACTCTCCCTTTCCGCTTGTGATGGCGGCGTAGAACTTCGGCAAGTCCTCAGGTGGCACCGTTATATCGGCGTCCAGGATCATCAGGATTTCGTTGCGCGCCATCGCGAATCCCTTGCGTACAGCGTCTCCCTTGCCTTTTCCATCCTGTTGAGCGATGACAATGTTCTTTCCGACGAACCGCGATTGCGCATCGCGAATCTTTGCCCAAGTGTCGTCCTTGGAACCGCCTTCGATAAATATCAGTTCGTCATCGGGCCCCATCTTTGGCAAACGGTTGACGATTGCGTCAATGTTTCCCGCTTCATTGCGCGCGGGAACCACGACCGACACCGACGCCACTTTTGAGTCCGCCCGAGTGGCCGCCATCACGGGCCTTGCCACCAGCACATTAACGAAGCACAGGCTCGAAATGACCGGCAATGGTGCCAGGTATCGATTAGCGATGGCGCTGAGCAGGGGGATGTTGACGGGCAGCAGCACTTTTGGATCGCGTCGAATCACTTCCAGATCCGCGAGTCGCATGAAATTGGCCATGTCGCTATGCGATAGCCAATTCCACTCAAGGGTCTTGCTACGAAGCCCAAGCCGCGTAGCCAGTCCCAGTATCGGGCGCCACAACGAGCTGTAATACACAACGATCACACGGGCGCGGTCCGTCAAACTTGGGCGCAGCCGAGTCAAATACGCTTGGATATCGCGCTCGTAGTGAAGGGTGCCGTTGAGCAGCACAAAATCGGCGTCGAGCGGCGTTGCAGTGGCCTCATCGATCGACATTGTCCGGCAGTACGTCAGATACGAATCGAGCTCGTGGCTTGGCGGGTCCACACTGAGCAGCGAATCTCCGGGGCGAGCAAACAGGCCGATGTAGCGGGCCAGAAGGCGGTAAAAATAACCCTTCACATGCCTTCTCCGCGCATTCGCAGTAGTCGCCGGCTATGCGAGGTGAACGCGAGCGCCACGACCGCGCTCGTGCAGAGCCCAATGAAGAAGACGCCGTGGATTGCAACCGCCAGCACCAGTCCTTCCGATGCTGGTTTGCCGAGCAGGATGAATGCTGACACGATCGCCGCATGAAAAGTCCCGATTCCTGACGGCGCGGCCGGAATCGCAACCCCCAGCGCGCCGGCAAACATCAGCACCATCACATCGGCAACGCCCAGATTCATTCCGACCAGCTGTGCGATTGCCAAGTAGGCCAAGACATACAAGACAAGCCAGATAAATGCAGTTTGCATCAGCAGAATGGCGATGCGGCCGGGCGTGGTCGACTGGCGTAGGTGCATCAAAGGCCGCAGCAAATGCCGGTACAGGCGCGGCGAAAGACGAACGGCGCGCGACGAAAACCGAATCGCCTTGATCATCCAAACGGAACGAGCGGTCAGCAAGGCGGCCACCGCGACACTGAGAATGACGAGGGCAATCGCAACCACGTTGATTCCACTGTCGCCAGTCGCCAGCAGCGTCGCCGTCGATGCGAGCCCAAAGGCCGCCACCGCGATCAGGTCAAAGACTTTTTCAACCGCGAGGGCCGATACGCCAGAGTGAATTGACGGTGCGCCTGCGCCGCGCGCGGACAGCACGACGCGTAGCGCGTCTCCGCCGCGGAGCGGGAAAACCTGATTACCGCCGAGACCGAGGGCAGCGACCACCAGCGAACGCGGCATCGTCAGTGCCTCGATCAGCAAAGTGCGCCAGCGCCATGCAAAGGCGATTACGATCACGCTCACGACCAGCACGATCACCGGCAAGCGATCCCATTGCGCGCGCGAAGCCAGCCCACGAAACGCCTGTAGATCGGCGAATGAAAACACGACCACCAGTGCCACGAGACTGATGGTCAGCGGGAGCCACGTGCGCAAGATGGCTTTCGAAACCTTCGACGGCACTTGTGTTACCTCGTTGCGCGGCTAGCGGTACAGCTCCGCGCAAGCCACAAGTGGTGCACTCGCGTCTTTGCCGGACAGAACAGCGGCGTCGGGCAGCGGCCACTTGATTGCAAGCTGCGGATCGTTCCAGCGCACTACACGGTCAAAATCTGCGTCGTACAACTCGCTGGCCTTGTAGCTGACGTCAGCTTCATCGCTTACAACTTGAAAACCGTGCCCGAAGCCGGGCGGAACCCACAGCATTTGGAAATTGGTTTCGGTGAGGTCGACGCTGACCCACTGAGCGAACGTCGGTGAACTGTGGCGTAGATCGACCGCAACATCGAAGATTGCGCCGCGTGTGCATCGAACAAGTTTTCCTTGTGGCCGTTTCAATTGATAATGCAGGCCGCGCACAACATTGCGTACGGAGCGCGAATGATTGTCCTGGCGGAAATGCACGTCCAGTCCGGCGAGCGCAAACTTTTTCTCATTCCATGATTCCAGAAAGAAGCCACGAGCGTCGCTTCGTACCTGGGGTTTGATTAGTAGGACACCCGGTAGCGCGGTTGGGGTGATCTCCATCTTTTGCTTGTTTGCGAGCTGATCTGCTTCGCGTGAGAGAATACCCGAGCCGACGCTCAGCTTGCCGTGTCGGTCGGCTCGATCGCGAATGAACAAGAACTCCCGCATTTTTGTGGCTGGTCACAGGGGTCTCGTGGGCTCGGCGATAGTTCGCCGTCTGCTCGCGCTTGGCTTCGACAATCTCTTATTGCGCACGCATCGCGAGCTCGATCTCGCCGAGCCTTCATCAACTCATCAATTTTTTGAAAGCGAGCGGCCCGAGTTCGTGATAGTCGCCGCGGCCAAGGTCGGCGGCATTCATGCAAATAGCACCCTGCCCGGAACCTTCATTCACACCAACCTGTCGATCCAGACTAATGTTCTGCACGAGGCGTGGCGCGCTGGGGTTGAAAGGTTGTTGTTTCTCGGCTCTTCCTGCATCTATCCGCGCGAGTGCCGTCAGCCGATAAAGGAAGACTATTTGTTGACCGGTCAGTTGGAGCCGACCAATAGCGCTTATGCCGTGGCCAAGATCGCCGGCATCGAGATGTGCCGCTCCTACAACGTGCAATACGGGATGCGATTTCTAGCCGCGATGCCGACAAATATGTACGGTCCCGGCGATAACTTTGACCTTGAAACAAGTCACGTCTTGCCAGCGTTGTTGCGCAAGACGCTTGAGGCTGCGCAAAACGGCGATGATGAAGTCGTCGTTTGGGGCACCGGAGAGCCTCGCCGCGAGTTCCTGCATAGCGATGATCTCGCGGATGGCTGCGTGATGCTGCTGTCTCTCGACACGGCGACGTTCGATGACTTTATGCGCAGCCACTACTATCCACTGATCAACATTGGGTACGGCGAGGACATTACGATTGCCGAACTGGCGCAACTTATCGCGCGGAAGGTTGGCTACCAAGGTCGCCTTCGCTTCAACTCCTCGCGGCCGGATGGAACGATGCGGAAGCTGATGGACAGCACGCGCATGCGCAGCCTGGGCTGGAAGCCGAAGATCGATCTTGAGCAGGGCATCGAACAGATGATCGATCGGCTGCGTTCACAGTTTCCCACGCCGCGAACGGAGCGGGCGGCCGCGGGCTGACTGTCAGCGTGGCGAGAAAAGGCATCATTCTGGCGGGCGGATCGGGCACTCGCCTGTATCCGGTGACGCATGTTCTGTCGAAGCAATTGCTGCCGGTGTACGACAAGCCGATGATTTATTACCCGCTATGTACGTTGATGCTGGCGGGCATTCGCGACATCCTGATCATCTCGACACCGGCAGACACGCCCCGCTTTTCCGAGTTGCTCGTTGACGGGTCGCGCTGGGGCTTGAATCTTAGTTACGCGAGCCAGCCGTCGCCCGACGGTCTGGCGCAGGCGTTTGTCATCGGCAAAGACTTTGTTGGAGGCAGTACGAGTGCCCTGGTGCTTGGCGATAACATTTTTTACGGCCATGACTTGTCGATTGTTTTACAAAGAGCAAACGCGCAAACGGCGGGCGCGACGGTATTTGCGTACCACGTCAATGACCCGGGACGTTATGGAGTGATCGAGTTCGACGACGCAGGCCGAGCCATGACGCTTGAGGAAAAGCCGAAACAAGCGCGGTCCAGCTATGCGGTAACGGGACTGTACTTTTACGATCGACGAGCACCCTCGATTGCTGCAGAACTAAAGCCTTCAGCACGTGGTGAGCTCGAAATCACCGACCTTAACCGCCAATACCTGCAATGGGGCGAGCTAAGGGCCGAAGTGATGGGCCGCGGCATTGCCTGGCTTGATACCGGCACCCACGACTCGCTGCTTGAAGCATCCACATTCATTGCGACGATCGAGAAGCGTCAGGGACTCAAGGTGTCGTCTCCGGAAGAGATCGCTTGGCGGATGGGCTATATCGATCGCGATGCCATGCTTGCGCTTGCGCATGCGATGGGCCAAAGCGAATACGGACACTATCTGGTGCGCATTGCCGACGAGCGCATCCTGGATGCGGGCACCGGCGCACGCGCCTGACGCGCAAACTCTGCAATGCGAATATTGTTGACCGGAGGGGACGGTCAGGTGGGTCGGTACTTGACGACTACGTTGGCACCGCTCGGCAACGTCATTGCTGCCGATCGCACGACATTAGATCTGTCGCAGCCGCAGCACATCCGACCGCGTGTAACGGCGCTAACCCCGAACGTGATCGTAAACGCGGCGGCCTACACCGATGTTGAACGTGCCGAGTTGGAAGAACAGTCCGCACTGACCATTAACGGCGTCAGCGTCGGCGAGCTTGCGGAAGTAGCACTCGAGCGGCAAATTCCGTTAATTCACTACTCGACGGACTATGTCTTTGATGGCACCAAAACACTGCCGTACGTTGAAGAGGATCCGCGTGCGCCGTTGTCGGTTTATGGCCGTTCGAAGTTAAATGGCGAAGAAAGAATCCGTAACTCCGGCTGCGCGCATCTGATTCTGCGTACCAGTTGGGTCTACGCTGCGACGGGGCGCAACTTTCTCACCACCATGCTGCGCCTGGCGGCCGAACGCGAGGAGCTGCATGTCGTTGATGACCAGTTCGGGGCGCCAACGTTTGCTGGCTTTATCGCAACGGCTACTGCGCAAATGCTCGGAGAGATTTTGTCGGGCGGTGCGGCGCGGGAGCGGGTGAACAACGGCGATACGGTGCACGTGGTCAACAGTGGCGTGACGAGTTGGTTCGGCTTCGCCTCCGAGATCTTCGCAAGCCGTATGGTTCAGCAACGCGTGCCAACGCCCAGGCTTGTCCCGATCAAGACCAGCGAGTTTCCGACACGGGCGCGCCGACCGGCGAACTCGTATCTAAGTACTCAAAAGGCGCGCACCATGTGGGGCCTGCACGTGCCGGAGTGGCAGGAGTCGCTTACTGATTGCTTGCGTCAGCTGCCATAACGCGAGCCCGAACGCCGTCAGGCCCGGCCGAAGTCGTCCGAAAAGCGAACGATGTCGTCTTCGCCCAAATACGCCCCGCATGCGACTTCTACGATTGTTAACGGCTGATCCGTCGCGTTCTCAATCCGGTGTTTGATATTGATCGGAACGTAAATCGATTCGTTCGGGCCCAGATCGACTGACCGCTCGTCGACCGTGACCCGCGCACTGCCCCGAACGACGACCCAGTGTTCCGAGCGCTTGTGATGCATTTGCAGCGAGAGTTTCTTCCCTGGATTAACTTCGATTCGCTTGACCTTGAACTGCGGCGCCTCGTGCAGCACGGTGTACTTGCCCCATGGCCGATGCACGGTCAGATGCTCCTTGGTGGTGACGTGGCCGTCTCGCTTAAGCTTGGCGACGATGTCCTTGACCTGTTGACTGGAGTCCTTGTGCGCGACCAACACCGCGTCCGGCGTGTCGATGATGACCAGGTCTTCGACGCCCACCGCGGCCACGAGTCGATCTTCCGAGCGCAGATACGTACGTCGTGAGTTGACGAGGATCGTGTCGCCTTCGGTGCTGTTGCCGGCCTCGTCGGTCTGGCGCGTCTCGGCCACCGCCTTCCAGCTGCCGATGTCGCTCCAGCCGAAGGCACACGGGATCACGGCGACATTCGCCGCCTTTTCCATCACCGCATAGTCGATCGAGATGTCGGGCATCTCGTTGAATGACGCTGCGTCGAAAAGCACCTGGCCGGCGGCATTCATCGCGCTGCGCTGCGCGACCCACTGCGCAGCTTGCAGCACCTTCGGCGCGTGCTGCTCGAGTGCCGCCAGGATCGCGGCGGCCGTGAAGCAGAACATGCCGCTGTTCCACACGAAATTGCCGGCGCGCAGATACTCGGTGGCTTTTTCGATGGTGGGTTTCTCGACAAATCGCACGACTTCGTGCGCGCGTGACCGCGCGACGGGCATGCCCCATTCGATGTAGCCGTAGCCGGTGTCGGGCGCCGACGGTTCGATGCCGAACAGAACCAGCCGGCCTTCACGCTTGGCTAGCGCGGCCGCGTCGGCAACCGCGGCGCTGAACTCGGCGGGCTTGTCGATCAAGTGATCGGCGGCTAGCACGACCAGCACGACATCGGATCCGAACTTCGCCTGCGCCCACAGTGCCGCGAGCGCGACCGCCGGCGCCGTGTTGCGACCGACCGGCTCGAGCAGCAGCGAGATCTGTTTCGCGCCGGTCTCGTCCATCAGTTCTTCGGCGGTTTTATACGAGTACGCCATGTTGGTCACGACCGCAGCATGCGAAACGCCGGGCAGCGCGCACGCGCGTTCCCACGTCAGCTGCAACAAGCTCTTTCCGCCGGCGATCTTCATAAAAGGCTTCGGCGTAGCCTCGCGCGAGACCGGCCACAGCCGAGTGCCCGAGCCGCCCGAAAGAATGATCGGAAGTAACTGCATTTCTGCTCTGCTCAGCGACGTGGTTTCATTCGCGCAGCTTATCAGCGCCGCTGGCCGCTAGAATCGTCTCTACTTTCGCGATTCCATCGACGTGACACTTCCCGATCCATCGATCTTCAAGGCCTACGACATCCGAGGCATCGTCGACCGCACATTGACGGAAGCCGCAGTGCGCGCGATTGGCTCGGCACTCGGGTCAGTGGCGTCGGAAAGCGCTGTAACGGCAATGGCAGTCGGCCGCGATGGCCGCCTTTCCGGCCCTGCGCTGCGCGATGCGTTGATGGACGGCATCGTGAATAGCGGCATCAACGTGATCGATGTCGGCATGGTGCCGACCCCGGTGCTTTACTTCGCAACGCATCTTCTACAGACCGGCTCAGGTGTATCGATCACCGGTAGCCATAACCCGCCCGAGTACAACGGGCTGAAGATGATGATGGCCGGTGCGACCCTGTATGGCGACGGCATTCAGGCGTTGCGGCAGAGGATTGAGGAGGGAGGCCTCGCTACTACGGCTCGGCGCGGGCAGAGCAGCAGTCGCGACGTTGTACCCGCGTACCTCAACGCAATCACTACCGACGTGAAGCTGGCGCGGCCGATCAAGATCGCGATCGATTGCGGCAACGGCGTGGCGGGGGCGGTTGCTCCCGACCTGTATCGCCGTCTCGGCTGTGAGGTCATCGAGTTGTTTACCGAGGTCGACGGCACGTTTCCAAATCATCATCCCGACCCGGCGCATCCGGAGAATTTGCAGGACTTGATTCGCTGCCTGCGTGAAACGAATGCCGAGATCGGCCTCGCGTTCGATGGCGACGGCGACCGGCTGGGTGTGGTGACCAAGGGTGGGGAGATCATTTATCCCGATCGGCAGATCATGCTGTTTGCGCAGGACGTGCTAGAGCATCATCCAGGTGGCGAAATCATCTTCGACGTCAAGTGCACGCGCCTGCTCGCGCCGTGGATTCGTGAGCACGGAGGCAAACCAACCATGTGGAAGACCGGGCACTCGCTGATCAAAGCTAAATTGAGGGAGACCAGCGCTCCTTTCGCCGGCGAAATGAGTGGTCATCTTTTTTTTAACGATCGTTGGCCGGGCTTCGATGATGGTTTGTATGCGGGTGCGCGCCTACTCGAAATCGTGAGCAGAAGCGCTGATCCTTCAGCCTTGCTAAATGCGTTGCCGGCCGCGATCAATACGCCTGAGCTTCAGCTTAAAACGGTCGATGGCGAAAATTTTTCTCTGGTCGAGCGCCTGCGACGTGAAGGTAAATTCGACGGAGCGGAAGAGATCATCACGATCGACGGCGTGCGTGTCGAGTATGCGGATGGGTTCGGCCTGGCGCGGCCGTCGAACACGACGCCGGTCGTGGTGATGCGCTTCGAAGGCGACGACATGGCGGCGCTAGAGCGCATCCAGCGCGATTTCGGCGCTCAGATACTCAAGATAAAGCCGGACGCGCGGCTGCCGTTCGCATGACGGTTTGAAAAGCGTGCTGGTCACTGGCGGCGCGGGCTACATCGGCACGCACACGATGGTGGAACTGCTCGCCGACGGCTATGACGTTGTGTGCCTCGACAATTTCAGCAACAGCTCGCCAGAGGCGATCAAGCGCGTCGAAAAAATTGCTGGCAGGCGTGTGACGACGGTAACCGGGGACGTCCGCGATCGCGAGGTGATGTCGCGTGTGTTCAAGCGCCCGATCGATGGCGTGATTCACTTCGCCGCGCTAAAAGCGGTGGGCGAATCGGTGTCGCGTCCGGTCGATTATTACGGCAACAACGTCGGTGGCACCCTGGCACTGCTAGAAGCAATGCACGAGCGCAAGGTACAGCGGCTGGTATTCAGCTCATCGGCCACCGTGTACGGCGTGCCAGATCAATTGCCGATTATGGAAGACGCCGCGGTGCGCCCGATTAATCCGTATGGGCACACCAAGGCGATGGTCGAGCAGATCTTGCGCGACTGGTGCACTGCTGGCGGTGAGCACGCGGCAATCTCGCTACGCTATTTCAATCCGATCGGCGCGCACGATAGCGGCTCGATCGGCGAAGACCCGCACGATATTCCGAACAATCTTTTTCCGTTCATCACGCAGGTGGCGGTCGGCAAGCTCGACAAGCTCACGGTATGGGGCAACGACTGGCCGACGCCTGATGGAACAGGAGTGCGCGACTATTTGCACGTGATGGATCTGGCGCGCGGGCACGTGCACGCGCTCGAATTTGCGTTTGCAAAGGGCGGGTATTCAACGATCAACTTGGGCTCGGGCCACGGCACCAGCGTGCTGCAGATGATTGCTGCGTTTGAACGTGCGGCGGGCCGCCAAATTCCGCATGCGTTCGGGCCTCGCCGGGCGGGTGACATCGCCTCCTGCTGGGCGGACCCTTCACTGGCGCAACGGCTGCTTAAATGGCAGACCAAGCGCAGCGTCGAGCAGGCGTGCGTCGACGGCTGGCGCTGGCAGCAGCAGAATCCGGACGGATACCGCGGCTGACCGGGGTTCCGGCGGGTTGCGAGGCTGCACAATCCGCCCGTGCGAATCCTGATCGTCAAGACGTCGTCGATGGGTGACGTCGTACATGCGCTGCCGTTGGCGGCCGACATTGCGCACGTGCAGCCTGGCGCGCAGATCGACTGGTTGTGCGAAGAAGCTTTCGCCGCAATTCCTGCAATGAGCCGCCACGTGGGCGTCGTACAGCGCGTTGCGTTGCGTCGCTGGCGCAAGCGGCCGTTTGATCCGGCCGTGTGGCGCGAAGTGCGCTTGGCGAAAAGTGCGTTGCGTGGTGCGCACTACGACCTCGTGCTCGACGTGCAGGGACTTGCAAAGAGCGCGTGGCTCGCGCGCTGGAGCGGCGCTCCGGTCATGGGTTTCGATTCCTCGACAGCGCGGGAAGGCATTGCCGCGCGCTCTTATCAGCGGTCCTTTGGAGTGCCGCGCGCGCTGCACGCGATCGAGCGGTGCCGACGCTTGGGGGCAGCTGCCCTTGGATATTCGCTTAATGGTGCACCGCGCTTCGGCATTGCATCGGGCGCTGAACGGCACGCGCAGCGCGAGAAGAAGGCCGTGCTGCTCGTCAATGCGAGCCGTGCAACCAAGTTATGGGATGACAAGCGCTGGCTCGAGTTAGAGCGGTGGCTGAGTGAGCAAGGGATCGCGAGCGTGCTGTTCTGCGGAACGGCGCATGAGCGATTGCGCAGCGAATCGCTCGCCGCCCAAATGCAGCGCGCCGAAGTCAGCCCACCGGCAACGCTTGCGACGATCGCCCCGGCGCTTGCAGGGGCTGCAATCGTCGTCGGGCTCGATACCGGGCTAACGCATCTCGCCGCAGCACTTGGGCGGCCAACGGTAGGAATTTTTTGCGATTACGACCCGGCGCTGGTCGGGCTGACCGCCGATGCTGATGCGGGCAATGCCGTAGCGAGCGTGGGCAGCGCCACGGCTGCGCCATCAGCCAGCGAAGTGATCAACGCTGCAGCGCGCGTGACAGGTCTGCAATGACGCTGGTACGCGCGGTGTATACAGCGGTGGCCTTCGCAGCGATGCCACTCGTCGCCGTTTATTTGCTGTGGCGCTCGCGCAAGCAACGCGAGTATCGGCTGCATTGGGCCGAACGCTTCGGCTTGCGCTTTAAGCGAAGCGACCCGGGTCCGCTGATTTGGATTCACGCAGTCTCGCTCGGTGAAACGCGCGCGGCCGAGCCGTTGATCAATGCACTCGCTGCACATTACCCGCGCCACCGGTTTCTGCTGACCCACATGACGCCGACCGGACGCGCCGCCGGTGCCGAGATCGGAAGGCGTTTGCCCGGGCGCGTCCTGCAAAGCTATCTTCCGTACGACCTGCCGTACGCGGTGCGCCGTTTTCTGCGCGCGTTTCGACCGCTGCTTGGCATCAGCGTCGAAACGGAGGCGTGGCCAAACCTGGTCGCGGCTGCAGTGGAGCAACGCATACCAATGACGCTCGTCAACGCGCGCTTGTCCGAGCGCTCGTTTCAGCGCTCGCGCCGCTATGCGGCGTTGATGCCGGGATTGCTGCATGAGACCGCAGAGCGATTTTCGTTGGCGCTGGCGCAAACCGCGGCCGATGCGGATCGAATTCGGCAGGTGGGAGCCCGCAAGGTCGAAGTGACCGGCAATATGAAATTCGACTTCGCGCCTGACGAGGGTCAGGTCGCGCGCGGAAACGCCTGGCGCCGTGCGTGCGGTACACGGCGGGTCTGGGTGTTAGCCAGCACCCGTGAAGGCGAGGAAGCGATGTTCCTCGAGGCATTGCCTGCGCAATTTGACGCGCTGGTGGTGATCGTTCCGCGCCACCCTCAACGCTTCGACGAGGTCGCGCGATTGATCGAAGCGCGTGGAATACCTTTCGTGCGCCGTTCCCAGTCCATCCTCAGCGCGTTTCAAGAGTGCGGCATATTGCTCGGCGATTCTATGGGCGAGATGGCAGCGTATTACGCGGCGGCCGACGTCGCCTTCATCGGTGGGAGCCTGCTACATCTTGGTGGTCAGAACCTGATCGAAGCGTGCGCGGTAGGCACACCCGTGGTCGTCGGGCTTCACACCTTTAACTTCGAGCAAGCGACGCGCGACGCTATTGCGGCGGGCGCAGCGGTCCGTGTGGCCGATGCGGCGCAGGCGGTCGGGGCGATGGCGTCGATCGCAAGCGACCGTGCGCGGCGTACCCAAATGAGCGAAGCCGCGCTGAAATTCGCCGATGTACACCGCGGTGCAACGGCGCGCTCGCTCGCGCGGCTCGTGCCTTTTATCGAGGCGGCGTCGGCGGTGGATTTGACTGGACGGGCCGCGTCGGCGCCGGTGACAGCGGAGTCGGCCGATCGTTGACGCGCGGAGTCGAAGTCGTTCCGCGCGGGCGCGTTGTTGGCGCGGGGGGTGTCGTGGCCGGCGGCTCCAGCACAGGCGAGGTCGACCGCTGCGGGGAGCGTACGTTTACGGCCGGCACATCCGGCACGGTGATTGGCTCGGCCGGATCTAGCAGCGCGTTGACTGCAGCTATGTCCGCGTCCCCCAACGTGCCCGCGGCCTGCTTCAAGCGCAAGCCCGCAAGCAACACGTCGTAACGCGCGCGCTTCAAATCGCGCTGTGTCTGCACCAGCTGCGTCGTCGCATATAAAACGTCGAGCTGAATGCGCACGCCGACTTCGTAGCCAAGCTGTGTCGATTCCAATTGCGTACGCGCCGACACCTCGGCGGATTCGAGCGCGCTCACCTGCGCCAGTCCGAAGTTGACGCCGGTGTACGCGTCGCGCGCCGCGTTAGCGGCGGTGCGGCGCGCCGACTCGAGGTCGAAATTGGAGCGCTCCTGTAGCGCAAGCGCCTCTCGCACGCGGCTTTGAATCAGTCCGCCGGTGTAAAGCGGCACGTTCAGCACCACGCCGACCGAGCCGCTGTTGATGCGCGGGTTGGTATCGCTGCCTTGCGTCCCGTTAAACCGATTGAGGTTGTAGCCACTGATCAGATCGACCGTCGGTTTGTACGCGTCGCGCTGGCGCTGGATTTCGCGCGATGCGATTTCGTAACCGGTGCGCGCAATCTGCACCGAATAGCTGCCGTCTTCGGCGGCGCGCACCCACGTGTTGATGTCCTGCGGCAGCGGAGCACTCAGCGTCGGCCGCTCTCGAAGCGGCGCCAGCGTGTCGGGCTCGCGGGCGATGATGATCTGCAGCTCGCTGCGGCGAACCAGCAAGGCGCCAAGTGCAACCTGCTCCTGCGCCGTGATCTGATCGAAGCGAGCCTGCGCTTCGTTAGTATCGATAATGGTCTTGGTGCCAACTTCGAATTCGCGTCGTGCCTGCTGCAGCTGTTCGCCGGTCGCCTGTTTCGATGCGACGAGCGCAATCAATTGATCGCGCGCCGCGAGCACGTTGAAATACGCATTGGCCACGCGCAGCGCGACGTCCTGCTGCGATTGCGCCAACTGGGCCTCGCTTTGAATGACCGTCAACCGCGCCTGGTCGAGCGCAGTCAGGTTTTGCGGGCGGTAAATCGGCACCGTGAGGTCCAATCCGCCGCCGATAACGCTGTAATTGCTGCTGGTGCTGCCAAGCCCGGGAGTCGATGATCGATAGAGGTTGTAGTCGTGACGCGCGCTGGCGCCGATGTTAGGTAGCAGCGCCGCGCGCGCCTGCGGGACGCGCTCCTGCGTTGCAAGCTGAAGTGCACGCGCCGACGCCAGCACCGCGTCATTGGACAACGCTTCGCGGTAAAGCGTCAGCAGATCGTTGCGCACGCCTGCAGTGCCTACGTCAGCCGCGGTTCGTGAATCGGTCGGCTGTGGCTTTTGCTGTGCCCAGCCGCCGACGGGTGCAAACAACAGCGCCGCGCTCATGAGCGCTGCAGTGACCCTCTGCAGGTCCAGAACTTTTTTTGCGCCTGTTCTTATGCTCATCAACGGTTCCATCAGTAGGTCGGCATCGCCGGATCGACCTGACGCGCCCACGCATCGACGCCGCCGGTCAAATTGAACACGCTTGCAAATCCCTGACGCTCCAGAAACATCGCGACGTGCATGCTGCGCCCGCCATGGTGACAGATGCACACGGTATCGCGCGTGGCTTCCCACTCACCCAAGCGCTGCGGAATCGTTTGCATCGGCGCAAAGTGAGAGCCCTCTATCCGGCATACGTTGTTCTCCCACGCTTCGCGCACGTCGAGCAGCAGCGGCTTTGCACGGTCGGGATTGGCTAGCCACGCCGCCAGCTCCGGCGCCGACAGCGGCTTCATCAAAATTTGAAGCCTGACGGTCGTGGCGCATTCCGCAGCGGTTTCACATGTGTTTCGAACAGGTTCAACGTGTCAAAGCCATCAGCGGTCACACGCGTGACGATTTGCGCCACCATCGCGGGCTCGACGCCTACGATCGCCGCCAATCTTCCGCCCAGCTTCAGCTGCTCCGTCAACGCGGGCGTGACGATCGGTAACGAACCGGTGACGACGATGACGTCATATGGCGCACCGGCGGGCACGCCCAGGCTCGCATCGGCCAGCTCGAGGCGCACGTTATGTACGCCGGCCCGCCGCAGGTTCGATTCGGCGAAGTCCTTAAGCCGAGGCTCAATCTCGACCGAGATAACATCGTCCGCCTTGTGCGCAAGCAGCGCGGCCATGTGACCAGAGCCGGTGCCGATTTCGAGCACGCGCTCGTGCGGTTTTACAACGAGCTCCTGCAATATGCGCGCTTCCATTTTAGGCGCCCACATTGATTCGCCGCTGTCCCACTGGTCGATCCGCAGCGGTACTTCCATATCGGCAAATGCCAGCGCGCGATATGCGGGCGGAACGAAGTGCTCGCGCTTGACGACGAGCAACAGGTCAAGCACCGATTGATCGAGCACGTCCCAGGTCCGCACCTGCTGCTCGACCATATTGAAGCGTGCTTTTTCGATGTCTAACCCGGGCTGCATAATGGTTTGGTCTTTAAGCCGATTGAAAGTTTATCAGCGGCATACTCTGCCGCTGTGCACTTCAGGCTGCCTAATGTGCGATCCGTCGCAAGAAAGCAGTGTGGCAAGCTAGCGCAACGAGCTGAGCGATGCAGCCATCGATTCCCAATGTGTTGACCGTCGCCGGCGTCGATCCGTCGGGAGGCGCAGGCATCGTCGCCGACGTCAAGGCGATTAGTGCGCAGCGCGCGTATGCCTGCGCAGTAGTGGCGGCGCTGACTGCGCAGAACACGCGCGGGGTCACTGGCGTGCTCGCGATCGATCCAACCTTCGTCCGGCAACAGCTCGACACGCTGTACGACGACGTTCGCATCGATGCGCTCAAGATCGGCATGATTGGTCAGAGCGCCGTGATCGAGGCGGTCGCGGACCGGCTGGCGGCGCACGACACGCCGCATCGAGTGCTCGACCCGGTGATGATTGCGAAGAGCGGCGACGCGCTGCTCGAAAAATCGGCGATCGGTGCGCTGCGCGAAACGCTGATGCCGCTGGCAACGGTGATCATGCCAAACCTGCCTGAAGCCGGCGTGCTGCTCGAAGCCCGGCCGGTCGAGACTGTCAAAGAGATGTATCGAGTGGCCGAGCGGTTGCGCGATTTGATGCCGCACAGTGGCGCGCGATGGGTCTATCTAAAGGGCGGGCATCTGCCCGGCGACGACGCGTTCGATCTGCTGACCGACGGCGACCGCATGATTGAATTGAACGCGCCGCGCATCGCAACGAAGAACACGCACGGCACCGGATGCACACTGTCGGCGGCGCTGGCGGCGCTGTTGCCGAAAACCGGCGACGTGCCCGAGGCGGCACGCCTGGCGAAGGCATATTTGACGTCGTCGCTGCGGTACTCTGATCAGCTGGCCGTCGGCTCCGGGTACGGGCCGGTGCATCACTTCCACGCGTTGTGGCAGCACCCCAAATTCGCGTGACATAATGCGCGCCCTCGGCGGATTAGCTCAGCCGGTTAGAGCAGCGGAATCATAATCCGTGTGTCCGGGGTTCGAGTCCCTGATCCGCCACCAAGACACTCATATGCGTAAGTTTGCAAAGCTTGCTTTCCTACTGATAGGCCTTTCGCTGGCGGCGTGCCAATCGACGAATCGGCTGCCCGACGGCTCGATGATCGGCGTGATGACGACGCAGCAGCTGCAAGATGTGCAGATCGACGGCAAGCAGCGACGCCTGGCACCCGGGGCGCGCATCGTCGGCGCCAATAATTCGTCGGTCACGCCGAATCAGGTGCCGGCCAACAGCAAGGTCCGTTATCGGGTCGACGCGTCGGGGTTGATCACTCACGTCTGGATTCTTCCGCAAGATAAGTAATTTTCCTTTACTCGCCGCCGGCCTCATTTCCTGAGACAAACCGTGACCGCGAACAAAAAGCTCTACATCCGGACTTTCGGCTGTCAGATGAACGAGTACGATTCGGGCAAGATGGCCGACGTGCTGCAGGCATCTGACGGCCTGATAGCGACCGACGACCCGGCCGTCGCCGACGTCATTCTGTTCAACACCTGCTCGGTCCGCGAAAAGGCGCAGGAAAAAGTCTTTTCAGACCTCGGCCGCGTCAAGCATCTGAAGCAGAGCAAGCCCGATCTGCTGATCGGCGTAGGAGGCTGCGTCGCCAGCCAGGAGGGCGCCGCGATCGTCGAGCGTGCGCCCTACGTGGACCTGGTGTTCGGCCCGCAGACGCTGCACCGGTTACCGGAGCTGATTCGCAAGCGCCGCGCGAGCGGACGCGCGCAGGTCGACATTTCCTTTCCCGAAATCGAAAAGTTCGATCATCTGCCACCGCCGCGCGTTGAGGGGGCAAGCGCGTTCGTGTCGATCATGGAAGGGTGCAGCAAGTACTGCAGCTTTTGTGTCGTGCCGTACACGCGCGGCGAAGAGGTGTCGCGACCTCTTGACGACGTGCTGATCGAAGTGGCCGATCTGGCAGCGCAAGGCGTCAAGGACGTGACGCTTCTCGGGCAGAACGTGAATGCGTACCTGAGTGACGACATCGACTTCGCAGCGCTACTGGAACATGTCAACGAGATTCCCGGCATCGAGCGCATTCGATACACGACGTCACACCCGAAAGAATTTACGTCGCGGCTGATCGACGTCTACGCGCGGCTGCCAAAGCTTGTCAATCATGTGCATCTCCCGGTGCAATCGGGGAGCGATCGCGTGCTCGCTGCGATGAAGCGCGGCTATTCGGTGCTTGAATACAAGTCGATCGTGCGCAGACTGCGCAACGTGCGGCCGGACATATCAATCTCGTCTGACTTCATTGTGGGATTTCCTGGCGAAGGCGAGCGCGATTTTGAGCAGACAATGCAGTTGATCGCAGACGTCGGCTTCGACGCGAGCTTCAGTTTCATCTATAGCAAGCGGCCCGGAACACCGGCAGCCGACCTTGCGGACGAAACGCCGTCGGCCACGAAGCTCGCAAGGCTGGCGCAGCTGCAGGCGGCGATCGATAACCACGCCCAGCAGATCAGTCGAGCGATGGTGGGTTCAATTCAGCGCATCCTGGTCGAAGGTCGATCTAGGAAGCACGCTGCCGAACTAATGGGTCGCACCGGGAACAACCGTATCGTCAATTTCCCCGGCGGCCCGCGCCCGGACGGCCTGATCGGCGAAATGCTTGACGTGCAAATAACGCAGGCGTTGGCGCACTCGCTGCGCGGGGAACTTCGGCAGTACGAACCGGCTCTGATGGCGTGCGATGAACTGCCTTTACAGGCGACGAAAAACGTTCCATGAGGCGGGTTGCGCGCTACGATCGGCGCCACTTTCGGAGCGCATTGGCCATCGATACGGGCGTGCCGCGCTCGAGTTCCGGACAGGTGGGAGACATGCATGACTGAATCACGAGCGTACGGCGTATCGCGTTTGTGCATTGCTTTTGCCGCGGCATCAATGTCAATGTTGTCGGCGTGCGCCACGATGCAGCCGGCAAGCAGTGCTTCACCTGCGCCAGCACCGCCGCCCGCAGCGTCGGCGATGCCAGCGGCCGCATCTGCCTCGCCGGCGCCCGCACCCGTGCCTCCGGGCGCCCCGGGTGCGCGGCCCACCACGACGACCCCCGCTGCCTCTGCTGGAGCTTCCGGCGCGACGCCATCGCCACCGGCCGCCGGAGCACCGCGTCCGTTTGCCGAAGTTATTAAAGACGCCAAGCAAGTTGCTGGCTTTCTTCCGCTCTGGCAAAAAGACGATCGCACATGGATCGAAATTTCTCCCGAGCTTCTTGACAAGCCGTTTTTTCTTTCAATCAACATGAGCCGCGGCATTGGCGAGCGCGGTCTATTCGCTGGCTTGATGGGTTCGTGGTATTCCACCGGCGGCGAATATGTCGGCCAGTTCCGCAAAGCGGGCGGCAACGTGCATCTGCTCGCAAAGAACACGACATTTATTGCGCGCGCCGGGTCGCCTGAAGAGCGCGCGGTCAAGAATGGTTTTTCGGACAGCTTGATGGGCTCGGCGCCGATCGCGAGCGCGCCGCATCCAGAGCGCAAGTCTATTTTGATCGACGCAAATGCGTTGTTAATGACCGACATGCCGCGCGCGTCGTACGTGATTGAGCGCGCTTATCGCAACTCGTTTTCATTCGACGCTCGCAACTCGTTCATTCAGTCGGCAAAGGCCGATGCGGAGCGAACCGTTTTCGATGTCACCGCGCATTACGCGCAGCCGCGCATACCGGTTCCCGCACCACCGCCGACGACGCCGGGCGCCACGCCATCGCCGTTTTATCCACCGCCAGTGGTGCTCGAGGATCCGCGCAGCTTGTTCCTGGGATTTTTGTACACGTTCACCAAGCTGCCCGACAATCCGATGCGGCCACGCCTTGCGGACTCGCGCATTGGTCACTTCGGCACAGCCAAAGTCAATTTCAGTGACGACTCGAAATTTCTTCCGGTGCGCTGGTATGTGCAGCGCTGGCGTATGGAGAAAAAAGATCCTAACGCCGATGTTTCGGAGCCGGTCAAGCCCATCACGTTTTTCCTAGGCAACGAGATCCCCGAAAAGTATCGCGAGCCGATCCGGCAGGGCATTCTGGAATGGAACAAAGGCTTCGAGCGCATCGGCTTTAAGGACGCCCTTGTCGTGAAGCAGCAGCCCGATGACGCTGACTACGATCTCGGCGAGACGCAGTACTCATCGGTGCGTTGGATGGCAACGTCGACGCCGTCTTTCGGCGCGATCGGCCCCTCGCAGGTTGACCCGCGCACGGGCGAGATTCTGGACGCCGACATCGGTTGGGATTCCAATGTCGTACGCAACATTCGCGCGTTGAGAACCGAAGGCGTGGTGACGTATACGCCGATGTACGACGCCGTCTCCGGCGAGCTGAGCGCGCATGCGCATGGCGCCCCGGGCGACGTGCACGGGCATGTGCACAGCCGCTTTTGCAACCACATCGAACACGCGGCGCGTGAAATGGGCTTTGCGATGTCGCTGCTCGAAGCGCGCGGCGACCTCGATCCCGAAAGCCCCGAAGCCGACCAGCTGGTATTCGATTTTCTGAAGGATGTGACGATGCACGAGGTCGGTCACACACTCGGGTTGCGCCATAACTTCCGGGCGTCGACTGCGGTGAGTCTGCAGCAGTTGACCGACAAGACGTATGCAGAGAAAAATGGATTGACGGGCTCGGTGATGGAGTACACGCCTGTCAACATTGCATTGCGCGGCGAAAAGCAGGGCGCATATTTCACGCCGACACTGGGCGCGTACGACTATTGGGCGATCGAGTACGCGTACAAGCCATTTTCCGCGGAGCAGGAAGGTGCGGAATTGGCAAAAATCGCTGCCCGCGCCAGTGACCCGAAGCTCGCGTTCGCGACCGATGAGGATATCGGCGTTGCAATCGATCCGATGGTCAATCAGAGTGACCTTGGCAACGATCCACTGGCGTTCTTCAAGCGCCGCATGCAGCTGTCGCGTGAACTGTGGCAGCGCCTCGAGCAGCGGCCGTTGTCGAGCGGCGAAAGCTATTCGGCGCTGCGCCGCCGCTTTTTGACCGGCTTTACGCAGATGGGTTATGCAATGGGCACGGCTGCCAAGTACGTGGGCGGCTCCGAGATCGTCAACGACTACGCGGGCACAGCCCGCCTTCCGGTCACGCCGATCGACGCCGCCAAGCAGCGCGAAGCGCTGACGCTAATTGCCGACGGATTGTTGCGCAGTGACAGTTTCAAGGTGTCACCGGAGTTTTTGCGCAAGCTCGTGACCGAGCGGCTCGAGCGCGACTCGCAGTTTTTGAACAGCAACTATGTGGCATCCGGGTCGCCGTTCGAGCTCAATCTGCCCGAGCGTGTTCTCACCGTGCAGCGCGATGTGCTGAATCGGCTGATGAGCCCTGTCGTCGCGCGCCGCGTGGTTGAAAACGGAGGGCGCGCAGCCGGCCAGCGCGGTAAGCAAACCGAGCCGTTTACGCTGTCCGAGTTGTATGGAACCGTGCAGCGCTCGATCTGGGAAGAAGCGCGGATCGGCGCTGACAGCGATGTGATGCGCCGCAATCTGCAGCGCGAGCATCTGCGGCGGCTGACGGCCGGGCTGCTGGGTTCATCGGGAAGCTATCCGGCAGACGCGCGCGCGCTGCTCCGCCGCGATGCGCGGCAGCTGCGCGACTGGCTCGCAAGTGCGTCGAACAAAGCCGGTCTCAGCGCCGAGACGCGCGCACATTACGCCGAAGCGTCGGAGACGCTGAGCGAAGCGCTGAAAGCGCCGATGCTGCGGTCGGGCGCTTAGTATCCCGCAACAGGGCGGGGATCATTTGGCGAAACGCGCGTCTGCGGCAAAGAAAATACTGAGGTTCGCAGCCGACGCGAGCAACGCCGAGCTGGCGAACGTGACCGGTGCGCTCGACGCCAACTTGCGGCAGATCGAGACGGAGCTCGACGTCTCGATCGCGCGCCGCGGCCACCAGTTTCGCATCGAGGGCGCGGCTGAAAATGCACAAGCTGCGATAGCCGTGCTGGAGTTTTTTCTCGAGCGCGCGCGCAAGACGCAGCGCACGATTACGGTAGACGACATTCAGCTCTATTTTGTCGAGCTTCATTCGCAAAACAGCCGGCGCGACGCTTCTCACGGTTCGGGCACTCCAGACAATTCCGGCGACGATTCGTCATTGCCGCAACTGCATACGCGGCGCCCCGATCTGCGGGGCCGCACTCCGCGGCAGCGCGACTACATCGAAGCAATCCTCGCGCACGACATCACGATCGGCATCGGTCCTGCCGGCACCGGAAAGACTTATCTCGCGGTCGCGGCGGCGGTCGATGCGCTCGAGCGCGAAGTCGTCAAGCGCATCGTGTTGACACGGCCAGCTGTTGAGGCGGGCGAGCGGCTTGGATTTCTGCCGGGCGATCTCGCGCAAAAGGTTGATCCGTATCTGCGTCCGCTGTACGACGCGCTTTTCGATCTGCTGGGCTTCGACAAGACGCAGCGGCTGCTAGAGCGGCAAACGATAGAGATCGCGCCGCTCGCGTACATGCGCGGCCGCACGCTAAATCAGTCGTTCGTCATCCTCGACGAGGCGCAAAACACCACACGCGAGCAAATGAAGATGTTTTTGACGCGCATCGGCTTCGGCTCGAAGGCGGTCGTTACCGGCGACGTAACTCAAATGGATCTGCCGCGTGGCACCGCCAGCGGGCTGATAGAAGCGCAGCATGTGTTGGCCGAAGTGCGCGGCATCGCGTTTACGTATTTCACGGCGGCCGATGTAGTGCGGCATCCGCTGGTGGGCCGCATCGTCGAAGCGTATGAAGCCGCCGAAGAGCGGTCGCAAGCGGCCGAGGCTGCGCGCCCGGCGCGGGTGGCCGGTGCGACACTGGTGCCGGATACCGCTCGCCGCCGCGCGAACTAGCCGCGCTTGCCAAAACTGACACTATCGATCCAGGCGCAGAACCAATTCGCCGGTTTGCCTGCACGCTCGACGCTCGCGCGGTGGATCGCAGCCGCGGTCGAGCGCGACTCGCAACTGACGCTGCGCTTTGTCGGAACAAAGGAAGGCCGGCGTCTAAATCGGGATTACAGGGGCAGGGACTACGCCACCGATGTGCTGACGTTCGCCTATTCGACACAGCCGGAAGTGCGCGCCGACATTGTCATCTGCGTTCCGGTGGTGAAGCGCGAAGCCGGCGTCTTGCGCAAGTCGGTGTATGACCATTTAGCGCATCTGGTGGTGCATGCGACGCTGCACGCCCACGGACACCACCATGGCAACGCGACTGCCGCTCGCGCGGTTGCTGCGCGTGAAGCAAAGGTCCTCCGATCGCTTGGAAAGCGGGCGCCGTACTGAGCTGCGGGGCTCGATTATTGTCAAATCGAGCTGGTGTATTCTGAATCTGTCTTAACCTACGGGAGAGCGGTCGGCGCGCCGATAGCCTCCCACCTGCATGTCAGAACCTCCAACTAGCCGTCTTCTTCC
Organism: Burkholderiaceae bacterium; assembly: GCA_035536515.1. GTDB lineage: Bacteria > Pseudomonadota > Gammaproteobacteria > Burkholderiales > Burkholderiaceae_F > JACCZX01. The sequence continues at coordinate 33,476 of DATLOA010000194.1, forward strand.
GTCTCACACACATAAGTCTTTGCTGGAGCGCCTGAGCGCGTTTATTTTTCGCGAGCCTGAGAATCGCGAGGATTTGCTGCAGGCGCTGCACGAGGCCCACGACCGCGATCTACTCGATGCCGACGCATTGTCGATGATCGAAGGTGTGCTGCAGGTCTCAGAACTGCGGGCGCGCGATTTGATGATTCCGCGCTCGCAAATGGACGTTGTCGACATCGCAGAGGCCCCGCGAACCTGGATTCCGTTCGTGATCAGCACCGCGCATTCACGCTTTCCGGTGATCGAAGGCAGCCATGACCAGGTCGTTGGCATCCTGCTGGCTAAGGATCTGCTGCGCTATTACACCGAAACCGATTTTGATTTGCGCGCCAGCCTGCGGCCGGCGACTTTCATTCCGGAGAGCAAGCCGCTCAATGTGCTGTTGCGCGACTTTCGCGCGCATCGCAACCACATGGCGATCGTTGTCGACGAATACGGCGGAATCGCCGGGCTGATCACGATCGAAGACGTGCTCGAGCAGATTGTTGGCGACATCGAAGACGAGCACGACGTGGACGAAAGCGACGGGGCAATCGTGGCCGAGGGCGAAGGGCGCTACCGGGTTAGGGCGCTGACCGAGATCGGGCTGTTCAATGCGCGATTCGGCACTGCGCTGCCAGAGGCGACGTTCGATACGATCGGCGGGTTGTTGAGTGAGCAGCTGGGCCGTGTGCCAAAGCGCGGCGACGTGGCGGAGCTCGACGAGCTGCGATTTGAAGTGATGCGCGCCGATGCTCGGCGTCCGCACCTGTTCATGGTGACCCGGCTCCCGAAAAAAACGGTGGTTGAAGAGTTCTCCGAGACTGCAGAGCAGAAGCACACGGCATAGCGGCCGCTCAGTTTGACGACGCAAGCGGCACAATGCTTTGCCTTGACTTGCATGATCCGAAATGAACTTACGTCATTTGCGGCCGCTCTATGCGTTGCTTGCCGGCGTAATTCACGCCTGCTCGTTCGCCCCGTGGAATTTGCCGTGGCTGCAGGTGTTGGCACTCGGCGCGCTGTTCGCGCTCGGTGCGCGCGCCACTTCGGCCAGAAGCGCTGCCGTGCTCGGGTTCGCATTCGGCATGGGCTGGTTCGGCGTCGGCATCTCGTGGGTCTACATCAGCATGCACGTCTACGGGCTGATGCCGGTGGTGCTGGCGGGCGCCGCGACGGCGGCCTTCTGCGCGTATCTCGCGCTGTATCCGGCGCTGGCGCTTGGCGGCGCTCACAAATTGTTTCGGAGCGTGCCGGTGCGGCTGGCGATCGGCCTGCCCGCACTATGGATGATCAGCGAATGGCTGCGCGGGACAGTGTTTACCGGCTTTCCATGGGTTGCAAGCGGCTATGCGCACACCGACGGTCCGCTGGCAGGCTGGGCACCGACGCTCGGTATGTACGGCGTCACGCTGATGGCAGCGTTGCTCGCCGGCGCCTTAAGTTTGCTGACGCTGCCGCAGCGCCGCTACGGTCGGGTCACAGCGGTATTCGTGATCGTCATCGGCGCCGGGTGGCTGAGCCGTACCCAGACATGGACGACGCCGGTCGGCGCGCCGATCAGCGTGCGACTTGTGCAGGCGAACGTGCCCCAGAATTTGAAGTTCGAGACCGACGGCATTGCGCGCGCGTTTACCGCGCACTTGGCGCTGATGCAGGGGCCGCGCGTCGATCTGGTGGCCATGCCGGAGTCGATCTTTCCGGTGCCGTTGCAGCACGTGCCGCCTTCGTACCTGCAGGCGTTTCGTGACTTTGCGCAACAGCACCAGACGGCGGTGATCTTCGGAATCTTTCTCGAGGAACCGCGCGCCCACTATTTCAACAGCGCGGTGGGGTACGCGCCGGGCGATGCAACCCTGCGCCGGTACAGCAAACGTCATCTGGTGCCGTTCGGCGAATTCATTCCACCCGGCTTTCGCTGGTTCGTTGATCGGATGAAAATGCCGATTGGCGATCAGCAGCGCGGCGCGAGCGCGCAGCCGCTCCCGCTGGCTGGGCAGCGAGTCGCAGTCAACATCTGCTATGAGGATTTGTTCGGTGCTGAAATAATCGATGCCTGGCACACGGACGGTCCGGCACCCACGCTGATGCTGAACATGTCTAACCTCGCCTGGTTCAACGATTCGCTGGCGCTGCCGCAGCATCTGCAGATCTCGCGGATGCGGGTGCTCGAAACGCAGCACCCGATGCTGCGCGCTACGAATACCGGCGCCACCGCCATCATCGATGCACATGGCGAAGTCGTTTCACAGCTTCCGTATCTGACGGCGGGCGCGTTGAACGGACAGGTGCAGGGTGTCGAGGGAACTACGCCGTTTATCCGTTTCGGAAACTGGCCTGCGCTTGGGTTGGCGGCACTGCTGCTGCTGGGCGCGCTGACCAGAAGAAAGTAATCGAGCAGTCGGCCGATCCGTACAATCGTCGCGCCATGATGACCTTTCAGGACACCATTTTGCGGCTGCAAAAGTACTGGGGCGAGCAGGGCTGCGCGCTCCTGCAGCCCCTCGATCTCGAAGTCGGTGCCGGTACGTCGCATCCGGCGACGTTTCTGCGCGCAATCGGCCCCGAGCCGTGGCGTGCGGCGTACGTGCAGCCCTCGCGTCGGCCGAAAGATGCACGCTACGGCGAAAATCCGAATCGATTGCATCAGCATCATCAGTTTCAGGTCGTGCTGAAGCCGTCGCCGACCGACATCCTCGACGTTTATCTCGGCTCGCTGGCGGCACTCGGCATCGATCCGCTGGTCAACGACATCCGCTTCGTTGAAGACAACTGGGAGAACCCGACGCTGGGCGCGTGGGGACTTGGCTGGGAAGTGTGGATGAACGGCATGGAGATCACGCAGTTCACATACTTCCAGCAAGTGGGCGGACTCGAATGCAAGCCGATCACCGGCGAGATTACGTACGGCATCGAGCGTCTGGCAATGTACCTGCAGAACGTCGACAACATCTACGATCTCGAGTACTGCGTGTGGCGCGATCACCGCGCGCAGCGCTCGCTGCGCTACGGAGATGTCTTTCACCAGAATGAGGTCGAGCAGAGCCGCTATAACTTCGAAGCCAGCGCCCCCAAAGTGTTGCTCGCCGAATTCAATCTGTTCGAAGCCGAGGCGAAGCGGCTGATGGATGCCGAACTCGCACTGCCGGCGTACGAGATGGTGCTGAAGTGTGGGCATGCATTTAACTTGCTCGACGCGCGCGGCGCAATCAGCGTTACCGAGCGCGCGGCCTATATTGGCCGCATCAGAACGCTGTCTCGTCTGGTCGCGCAAAGCTACTACGACTCGCGCGAGCGCCTCGGCTTTCCGATGCTCGACACAGCGGTCAAGGTTGAGGCGTGACGGCGTCGCTGCTCGTCGAAATTCAAACCGAGGAGCTGCCTCCGAAAGCGCTGAAGGCTTTGTGCGGGGCGTTCGCATCGGGTATCGAAAGCGGGTTGCGCGCCCGCGGATTGGTGTCCGACCAGAGTGTGATGACTGTGTATGGAACGCCACGCAGGCTCGCGGTTTACCTGACGCACGTTGCCAAGAAATCAACCGACACGTCGTTTCGCCAGAAACTGTTGCCGGTTTCGATCGGGCTTGACGACAAAGGCAAAGCGACGCCTGCGCTACAAAAAAAACTCGCCGCCCTCGGTGTCGAAGTCGAAGTCAAGAAACTGAAGCGCGAAAGCGACGGCAAGCAGGAAGTTCTGGTCTATGAAGGGCACAAACCGGGCGAGCTGCTGATTGCCGTGCTGCAGCCGGTGATTGAGGCGACGATCGCGGCGCTGCCGGTTCCGAAGATGATGAGCTACCAGCTTTTCGACGGCGAAACGACCACGAGATTCGTACGTCCCGCTCACCACTTGATTGCAATGCACGGGCACGCGGTCGTCCCGGTGCACGCATTGGGACTGCAGTCGGGAACCAAGACGCAAGGCCATCGATTTCTCGCGCCCGGCATCTTGACCGTGCTCGCGCCCGAGATGTACTCAGAGCAATTGCTGGACGAGGGGTATGTAATTGCGTCGTTCGAAGAGCGGCGCGCGAAGATCGAATCGCTGCTGCTCGCAGAGGCGCGCAAGCATGATGCGCTGCCGGTCGTTCCTGCCGATCTGCTTGACGAAGTCACTGCGCTCGTCGAGTGGCCGGTGGTTTACGCATCGACGTTCGACGCGGAGTATTTGTCGGTGCCGCCCGAGTGCCTGCT
>DATLOA010000195.1:0-5911 GCA_035536515.1 Burkholderiaceae bacterium
ACGCGCGTGTCTTGATGCGCACCGAAATTGGCAGCCGCCAACTCGCCGTCCAAATTGCCCGGCTGCGAAAACGGCGTGATACGAAACAGGCACGGCAAATGATGCTGCCGGTAAAAGTCGATGCAGTGGGAGAGCTTTACAGCAAGCGGCAAGAAACCGGCGCCGATGCTGTTGATCGAACGAGCGCGCTTCGCCTTACCGGGCGAGTATCGCAACAACCAGCCGTCAAAAAAACTTTGCTGTGCGGGCTGTGAAACGGCAAGCGAAGCGTCCTCGATACGAGCGCCGAGCGCGTTCGCAGCCTGATCCTCATTTGCGCGCAAGTGCACAGGAATCGACGCAAGGTCAAGCATGTCCCGGATCTGGCAAAGTGACCGGCGCGCGATCCAGCACGTGCACACGCCGAATCATTTCCGCGCCGAACGACAAATACGCCTGCGCGCCCTTTGATGCGCGGTCATAGACAACGCCAGGCAGTCCGTAGCTCGGCGCTTCTGCCAATCGCACATTGCGCGGAATAATCGTATCGAACACTTTGTCGCCGAACTTGGCGACCAACTGTTCCGACACCTGCTGTTGCAGCGTCATGCGCGGGTCGAACATCACGCGCAGCAAGCCGATAATGCGCAGCTCCGGATTCAGATTAGCGGCAACGCGCTGGATCGTGTTGACCAGATCCGCAAGCCCTTCAAGCGCGAAGTATTCGCATTGCATCGGAATGATGACCCCGTGCGCTGCACATAGCCCATTTAAGGTCAGCAGCGACAGCGACGGCGGACAATCGATCAGGATGAACTCGTACTGATCGCTGACTGGGGCCAGAGCTTGCTTCAGTCGCGTCTCGCGGTGATCGAGATCGACGAGCTCAATTTCAGCGCCAGCAAGCTCACGATTGGCGCCAAGCACGTCGTACCCACCGTGTTCCGCATGCTGCCGTGCGCTTCGAACATCGGCCATCCCGAGCAGCACTTGATACACGTTGGCGGAAAGTGTGCGTTTATCGATTCCACTTCCCATCGTTCCGTTGCCTTGCGGGTCGAGGTCTACCAGCAGTACACGCTGCCCATGCGCCGCTATCCCGGCAGCCAGGTTCACCGCGGTTGTCGTCTTACCAACACCGCCCTTTTGATTAGCAATGCAGAAAATGCGCGCCATTTACGTTGCTAACTGCATCCATATCAGGTGACGCTCGGCGTCCAGATGTGGCACCCGCAGTTTCACTATGGGCCCTACGCGCACGTCGAAACTGGACCGCTTCAGTTCGTCGAGCTCGTCCCGCGGTAGTCCACCCTTCATTGCACACCACCAGCCGTCGGGTGCGAGTATGTGTCGGGTCAAGCCGACAAACTCTGCTAACGATGAGAATGCGCGTGCCACGATCAGCTCGAACGGCGGTTGCGCTTGCAATGTCTCGACGCGCGCGTGCACGCACGTCAAGTTGTCCAACCCAAGTTCGAGCTTTACCTGCGTTAAGAACGCAACTTTTTTTTGTACCTTATCGATTAGCGTTACGTGCAGCTTCCTCGCCGCGATCGCCAGTGGAATTCCCGGCAACCCGCCACCAGCGCCGACATCGAGAATTCGCATCGAGCGGTCGCCAGCAACGCGTTGAATCTCGGGAACAATTGCCAGGGAATCAAGCAGATGATGACTCAGCACTTGCGCGGGCGTTTCAATCGCCGTTAGGTTATGAACGGTATTCCAGCGCAGCAAGAGCCGCGCGTAGCGCAACAGCGCGTCCGATTGCGATTCACTGAGCTGCAATCCCAGGTCAGCGGCGGCCCCCGTAAGAGCGCTTACGTCGATCGACGCAGTTTTATCTTCCAAACGATCCGGAAAAGTTTTTGCGTGCAGTTATGCGGCCAGCCGCCCTTCGCTGCCGTTGTTCGATCGCTTTAGATGAACCAGCAGCAGCGAGATCGCGGCGGGTGTGACGCCTGAAATGCGCGATGCCTGACCGATGGTTTCCGGCCGCTGCTCGCGAAGCTTCTGGCCGACTTCAAACGAGAGTCCGCGCACATTGTCGTAATTGAACTCGGCAGGAATATGCGTCGTCTCGTGCGATTCGAGGCGGGCAACTTCGCCCCGCTGGCGGTCGATATAGCCCGCATACTTGATCGAAACTTCGACTTGCTCCGCCACCGCCGTATCCCGCGTGGCGGCACCGCCAACTAGAAAGCCGTCCACGCGGCGCAAACTGATCAACTTCTCGTACGTTGTTTGAGGGCGCTTCAACAGCTCGGCAAGGGTGTATTCGCGCTCGATCGGCTGGCCCCAGACCCTTGTGGCCTCTAATGCGTCGACGCAGTGAGGATTCACCCACGTCGTCTTCAACCGCTCTACTTCGACTGCAATCGCGTCCCGTTTGCGGCAGAACGTTTCCCAACGCGGATCGTCGACACATCCCAGACGACGCCCCGCCTCCGTCAAGCGCGCGTCCGCGTTGTCTTCGCGCAGCGACAACCGGTACTCGGCACGGCTGGTGAACATTCGATACGGCTCGGCGACGCCGCGCGTAATGAGATCGTCGACCAGCACGCCGAGATACGCATCGCTGCGGGCGGGACACCATGCATCGCGGCCACTTGCGGCAAGCGCTGCGTTGATACCCGCCAATAGCCCCTGCGCCGCTGCTTCTTCGTAGCCGGTAGTGCCGTTAATTTGCCCCGCGAAGAACAGCCCTTCAATCGCCTTGGTTTCGAGCGAGCGTTTCAGGGCTCGCGGATCGTAATAGTCGTACTCAATTGCGTAGCCCGGGCGAACGATGTGCGCAGCGTGCAACCCGGCGATCGACCGCACGACTTGCAGCTGCACGTCGAAAGGTAGCGAAGTTGAAATTCCGTTCGGATACACCTCTTGCGTAGTCAGGCCCTCGGGCTCAAGGAAAATCTGATGGCTCGCCTTTCCGGCGAACCGGTGAATCTTGTCCTCGATCGACGGGCAATAGCGTGGGCCCACTCCTTCGATGAGGCCCGAATACATTGGCGATCGATCCAAATTGGCGCGGATCACCTCGTGCGTCTGTTCGTTGGTATGCGTGATCCAGCACGGAACCTGCCGCGGGTGCTCGTCTGGCCCTCCTAGAAACGAAAATACCGGCACCGGATCGACGTCGCCGAGTTGCCTCTCACAGGCTGCAAAGTCGATCGATCGACCGTCGATGCGAGGAGGCGTCCCCGTCTTTAAACGCCCCTGCGGAAGTTTCATTTCCTTCAGCCGCGCGGCAAGCGAGACAGCAGCAGGATCTCCGGCGCGGCCGGCAGCGTAGTTTTTCAACCCGATGTGGATCAAGCCATTTAAAAAAGTCCCTGCGGTCAACACCACCGTCGAGCCATAGAACCGGAGCCCCGATTGCGTGACGGCACCCCGCACCTTGCCGCCGTCGAGTAGTAGGTCATCGACCGGCTGCTGGAACAGCCTCAGGTTGGGTTGATTTTCAAGCCGGCGTCGAATCGCATGGCGATAAAGCACCCGATCAGCCTGCGCGCGTGTTGCCCGCACCGCCGGCCCTTTTGAGCGATTTAATATCCGAAACTGAATGCCGGCTTCGTCGGTAGCCGCCGCCATTACGCCGCCGAGTGCATCAATTTCTTTGACCAGATGACCCTTGCCGATGCCGCCTATCGACGGATTGCAAGACATCTGACCCAAAGTCTCTAAGCTATGCGTTAGCAAAAGAGTCTTGCCGCCCATGCGGGCGGCCGCCAGCGCAGCCTCGGTACCGGCGTGGCCGCCGCCCACCACGATGACATCGAAATGTTCGGGAAATTGCATCTGATGACCGAATCAGCGTCGCAACAATGCCGACGAACTCGTGGAGGGCGACAACACGAAAGTATACGCAGGGACCCGCAAGCAAATTGATCCGGAAGCAATGTTCCACGTGGAAGAGCCACGCCCGCGCATTACACGCGGATGTTTCACGTGAAACAGCAGCTACTGGCTGAAGCGCGGTTCCAGCGCCGTGCCACGCACCCTTAAGCTCACCGGCGCCTGCACGCGCTGCGCCCCCAACTCGACCCGCACACCGCCGGCCAGTTGCAAGTCGGGCGCAACCGTAAAGTCTCCGCGCGCCGCCATCGCACCCGCGCGACCGCCGGTGTCTTCAAAACGCACCCCATTAGCCGACGCGGCCATTAGCCCGTTGAACTCCGTGAAGCGCGTCGTTCCTGCAGCCATTGCGCCTTGCGACGCCGCCAGGCCCAGATTGATTCCGTTCAGCGTCGCCCAGCGGAGCTGGAACGGGCCTGCAATTGCGCTTCTCGCAATGGCGTCGTCCAGCGTCTGGCCGCGGCCAGCAATCGTAAGGCTCATCGTTGCGGTGCCCTGCACCGCCGTCGGCGGACCCTCGGCGGCCGACTGTCCCGCCGGTCGCAGTGCCTGTAGCACCGACTCGACATCGATGTTGGAAGCACCGGCGATTCCGGTGATGGCCCATTCAACGTCGGTCGCTGCGTATACGGTACCGCTAGTGATACCGAAGAATCCTGCCAGCGTGAATTCGGAAACCTCGACAATGTTGTCGAAAATCCGCCCGGTCGCTTGGATCTCGTTCCATCTAACGCGCGGCCCAATTGGCGGCATCCACCGGTCCGCGTTAAGACGGAACTCAATCGACTCACGACCATCCGCAAGCCGGCCAGGCCGAAACGACAACTGCATGGTTCCGTCGGCGTCGAGTGGCCGCAACACCAGCGCTCCGAACGAGCCGTCGTTGGTCCGGCGTAAAACGCCCTCGAACGCATCCGGAAACAGGCGCGAGTCACCGATGCGGATTGAGGCGAAGCGGATCGTGGAGATCTTGCTCGGCAGTTCGCGGGCGCCTCCCGGAAGCGTCCGAACGATGTACGCCGCCTGCGCCGGCGTAACTGCCATGGGCGCGATCAGCGCTTCGCTCCACACCCAGTTGCCGCCGCGGATGGCGCTCCATAAATCTTTCCAGTTAATGAGCAGCGATATTTCGTCGGCTCTAAATTGCCCGCCAACATCGATTCCACGCACGGTTAAACGCGGCGTCGGCGAAAATTTAAAATCGGTATCGGCAACGCGCACAGGACGCTTGAACACGGCAGTCAGGCGTTCGGACACGCGTGCCGCCGAAGTCTCTTCGCGCAGCGGCGCCAACGTGGCGTAGACGCCGGCCGCGATCACCGCTATCACTGCCACCATTAAAAGGCGCTTCATCCAAAGGCGAAGAAATTCACGACGGCGGCCGTCGGAATATTCACTCGCCTCGGCGCGATCACGCTCTTCCTGCAGATCGAGCCGGTCAGGCACGTTTACAGTCGTAATCGCCCAGTGTGTCGAGGCCCCGTTCAAACCATGTGGGGTGGTTGCGTCCCGGTCCTTGCGGCGCTTGTGTGAGCGCCTACTTTCTGCTTTGTTGCGGCCATCCCTCGATTTAACCGCCGGTTCCGGGGACCCAACAGGGCGGCCCATGATAGTGGCTTCGCGCGCCAACTGCGCCGCCGCTTGTTCGACACTGGCACGCACCATTTCGGCCGCGATCGCCTCGTCAGAATCACCAAAGACCGTTACCGGATCGAGATCGGTCTGTTCCAGAAAATGTGCGACCGCCTCGGGCTCAAGAGGTGTCGCATCCGGCGCTGCTGAGCCGTTGCCTTTGCCCGCCGGGTAGCTGATCGGCTCCACCAGACTCGCCTCTTGTAGCTTGCGCAGGGCGCGCTCAATCCGCTCGTCGTTCAAACTGGGCAAACGCGTCTTCAGACCGGCAACGTTGAGCCGGCCGTCCAGCAAGATCAGGATCAGCCGCTCACTTTGCGTGAACTGGTGCGACTTTTCGTAGACCTCGCGCACGCCACGATCGGTGCGTCGGTACATCATCGAAACGTTTAACGCCATGCGTTCGTCGCGTGCGAGAGCACTATCGTGCGGGGCGAAGGCCCGGATC
>DATLOA010000196.1:0-4225 GCA_035536515.1 Burkholderiaceae bacterium
GGTGCTGCTGACGGCCGCCGGCAACGAAGTCACCCGGCTCGAAGGTTCGGTTGAGCCCGCCAAGTACATGCAGCTGCTGGATTACGGACTCGCGGGCGGCGCCTCGGCGCGCCAGATACTTGCAGCGGCACTCACCGGTAAACCGCTGTCGGCAGAAGACTGGCGGCTGCTCGCCTATTATTCGTGGGGCACCGACGATGATCAGCTTGTTCCGGAGAAGGAGGTTCCCGCAACACTGTTGACACTCGCGCGCAACTGCCCGCCGGAGCAGCGTGAAGCTTCCTCACGACTAGTGCTGCACGCGCTTAGCGCAGTGGCCACCGCGAAGGAAGCAAAGCCGGCGATTGGTTTAGTAGATAAGTCCGATGCGATCGCCAGCGTCAAAAGCGTTCTAGCCCAGCCGGAGCTGGTGCGCGAGCACTACGATCAACTTGCGTTCAGCGGCGACGACATCGTCAGTGCGATCACTGCGCCGAAGTCTGCCGAACGTGCAGAGCTGCTTACCGCGTGGGGTAACGCGCTCGACCGCCTCGCAAAAGATCCAACGCTGAGTCCGGCTGGACGCGTGTGGGTCACAAACGGCAAAGTTGCGCTTGCACGGCTCGACAACAAAGACGGCGCACTGCCCGTTTCACTGCTTGAAGAAGTACGCGCGCAGGCAGCGCGTGCTGATCGCGAGATCACCGATCTCAACGAGCGGCAATCGGTCATCTATAGCGCCGGCTCGATGCTAGCCCGCGCGGGGCTGCTCGACGAGTCAGATGCGTTGATGACGCGTGAACTGAAGCGCTCGCACTCGCCTTACTACTACATGCTGGTGCTCGCATCGAACTCAAAGAAGCGCAATACGCCGGAAGGTAATGCTGCCGCGATCGACTGGGCGCGGCAAGGCTATGAAACCTCAGTCGGCCCTGCAACACGCCTAGAATGGGGCGGCTCGTATGTGCGCTATCTAATCGAGCTCGCGCCGCAAGATGCCAGCCAAATCGAAAAGGCGGCGGCGAGCGTCATCAGTGAATTGCGAACCGAGTCAGGTGCATTTTCGGGCCGCAGCAAGCGCACGCTGGAGCGCATGAGCGGCCGCGTTATCGCCTGGAACAAGGATGGCAAGCACGATGAAACGCTGGCACGCTTGAGTGCCACGCTAGCCCCGCGATGCGCAGTTGCTACAGCGGATGCCGCGGATCGTGCCGTCTGCGAGACCCTTTTCAAATCCAAGCGCGCGTGATTCAAAACTACGGCATGGCAATGCGACCGCGCATCGAGCGCTGCGAGTTGATTTGACTGCCAAGCTCAGCGCTCGGCTGTCGCCGGCGGAGGAGCGCGAGTTCTTACCGTTCATCCACGAGTTGATTGCGATCGCCTTCGCAACGATTCGGCCCCTATTTCTCGCCGGCACGACGGTTTCGCAGAAGAGTGACGCGAGCCCGGTCACGGTTGCCGATCGCAACGCCGAGGCTGCGCTGCGCCGACTGATCGAGCAGCGTTACCCCTCGCATGCAATTGTTGGCGAAGAACACGGCGTCAAGGACGGTCGCGGCTACCGGTGGGTGCTCGATCCGATCGATGGCACGCGTGCGTTCATCGCCAATTGTTTCTTGTTCGGTACTTTGATTGCGCTGGAGCGCTGGGAGCGCGATGCTTATCGACCCATACTCGGCGTGATCGGTCATTGCGCCGCCGGAGTCGCACTGGTCGGGCATCGGCGCGGCACAACGTTGTACGCTAGCGATGGTTCATCTCGACGCGCCCGACTTCGCAAATGTGGGCAGCTTAATGACGCCACAGTATTGGCCACGTCGCACTGGACCAAGAACGAGCAGCCGGCGGCGAACGTCGCACGCATCGAAGAGATCGTCAAACGCGCCAACCTGTATCGCACCTGGGGCGATTGTTTCGGATACTTTGCGCTGGCCACGGGCGGCGCTGATCTAATGCTCGATCCGCGGCTAAGCTACTGGGACGTGGCTGCGATCGTGCCGGTCGTCGAAGGCGCCGGCGGTCTCGTCAGCTCATGGAACGGAGGCGATCCGTTGGCAGAGCCATCACTCATTGCAGGTTCTCCAGCGCTGCATCCGATCGCGCTGTCGCTGCTGCACGGCTAAGCAGCAGCCCCTCAATAGGCAATGTGCTTGGCTTGTGCGGGCTTGCCTCGCCATAGATCAGCCGATTCCAACAGCAGCTCCGCCATCGAGTGCCTTCGCTGAAACGTTTCGCGCTGCCACCGTGCGTCGTTGCCGCTGTTGCGCACCCAGCGTTCGATCTCGTCCAATGCATATGTCGACTCGAGCTCGCGCGCAAACGGGCGGCACGCATCGAGGGTGGCCAGCACCTCCTCGTGCAGCGAGCGAGCGGCGCCGGTAGCGCCGTTGATGACCTGCCCTTCAAGGCCAAAGCGGCACGCCTGAAAGCGGTTGTAGTTGTACGTCAGGTAAATCTCCTCGCTCTCAGGCTCGACAGGGTGCTGGAGCAGCATGCGGCAAATCGCCTGGATGTACGCCGCGAGCGCTGCAGCACGCTCGACCGTCAGCGGCGTATCGCACACTCGCACTTCGATCGTTCCGAACTCGGGCTTCGGCCGCACGTCCCAGTAAAAATCTTTCATGCTCTGCACGACGCCCAGCGCTTTCAGCTTGCCGAAGAAACGCTCGAACGCCGGCCAGTCGGTCACGAATGGCGCACGGCCCGACAGCGGAAACGCATACACGCTGTTCAGGCGCGAGCAGTCATACGATGTATCGACGCCTTGAAAGTATGGGCTCGCCGCGGCCAGCGCAATGAACTGCGGAATGTAGGAAGACAGTTGATGCAGCAGCCACAAAGCCTGCGTACCGTTTTCGCAGCCAATGTGCACGTGTTGGCCGAACACAGTGAACTGCTTCGCGAGGTAACCGTACAGACCAGCGACGTGCCGGAAGCGTGGGCGATCATAAATCTGCCGGTCATACCACCGTTGAAACGGGTGCGCCCCGCCGCCGGCAACTTCAATATCGAGCCGATCAGCGCCAGCCACCAGCGTGTCTCGCATGGCGATCAGCTCCGCCATTAACGGTGCAAAGGCGCGGTGCACTGAGGTACTGATCTCAAGCATGCTCTCTGTGATTTCTGGCTTGATCTCGCCGGGAAACGGCTTCTTAGATACGAGTGCGATCAGATCCGATGCAGCGCGCGTCAGATCTCCAGTGCGCCGATCGATCAGCTGCAGCTCGAGCTCGACGCCGACAGTCAGCAGATTCGACGTCTGGAATTCGAGCGCGCTGCGTTCGCCTTCCTGAATCGTTCTGTCGATCGTCGACGTTGCTGTCATCTTCCCGCTCCATTGGCCCGCGCCTCGCCGCTCGCGCGTAAAGCAAACATCAGTGCCAGCGCGCCGACGACCTGCAGAATGACGACACTGAGCAGCAGCACGGCGTTAGTCTGAACGCCCAGACGAGGATTGAGTTGGGCCACTTCCTGCGTCAGCATTAACGCCAGTGCCGACATCGGCAACAGCCCGATGCCGGTCAGCAGTCCCTTGCGCCAAGTGATGCCGGTCGCCGGAGCAAGCACACTGACCGCGCCAATCTTGCACAGCGCCCGAACGACCACCAGCGCCAGCGCAGGCAACCACGCGGCGAACAGCACACTGCCATCGACCACTGCTGCCGACAGCGCGAAAAAGAGCGCAAGCGCTACGCCGGACGCCAGCCCAATATCGGTTCTCGCCAACAAACGCTGCTGGTCGAACGTGCGAACGAAGGCACCGCAAGCCAGTAGGGATAGCAGCGCGGATAGCTTCAATGCCACCGCGCTGGCAAACACAATCCAGACGACCGCCAACATCACCATGGTCTGAGCGGCGCGATCGCGGCCGACGAATCCAACGACCCATAAGAACACGCGAGCACCGATTGCGGCCAGCGCAAGCGAGCCGACGATCAGGTATGCCGGGTGCAGCAGGTAATCATCGAGAACGCCGCGCGTTTGCACTCGCGCCCACGCCAACAGCAAGGTCGACAGCACGACCGCATAAATCGAATTCAACGCCGTCAACAACAGCGTTCGCTCCGTGACCTGCCCCTGCGCGCGCAGCTCTTGCGTAACGGCAAGGACGACCGCCGGCGAAGTGGACATGCTGATCGCGGCAATCAGCGCCGCCGCCAGCGGTGCGATCTCGAACGCTTGCATTGCCAGATACACAGCAACAAAAGTCAATCCGCTTTCGAGCACGCTTGCCGCCAGCAGC
>DATLOA010000197.1:0-3881 GCA_035536515.1 Burkholderiaceae bacterium
ACATCGAAGCCGAGAATCTTGCGCCCCAGCAGTAGCCCCATTTCGATCGAGTGATCGGCGTTGTTGTACCGGAACGTACCGCCGCGCCCGACGATGTGCAGACCCTCGAATCGGCCGACGAACTCCTTGATTGTTGCCAGCTTGCCGCTGTACTCGAGGTCGTATACCGGGTAAGCGAACCGCGTGCGAATTACGCTCCAACCTTCCACTTCGTCGCGCTTGATGAAGCCGAGCTTGTCAGTCAGGTCCGCGACGCAGCGGCGCGCAACGTCGTCGTCCGACAGCGACCAGATTGCATCACCCAGCGTGCAGAAGCATTCGAGCACGAGCGACGTATGGTCGTCGTCCGGCACCATCGCCTTGCTCCAGTTCTTCGGCTCATGCAACCGGCCGAACAGAATGCTCGAGTCCTGCACGTACAGCCATGTGTCCCTCGATACCTGCTTGCGGCGCAGGCGGACATTGACCGTGATCAGGTCGCGGAACGACAGGCTACGGGCCGCTTGCATCACGGCGTCATTTGCCTTCGGCGTGATCATTTGCGCCAACAGGCTCAATGGAATGGTGGAAACGACGTCGGTGGCGCGAATGGTGTGATCGCCATCTGCAGTCGCATAGACGACCTCAAGGTCGTTTGGGCCGTGCACGACGATGCCCTTGACCGACGCGCCCAGCAATACGCTGTGCCCGGCGCGCTCGACCTCTTCGGCCATCCGCTCGGGAATGCGCACGTACCCGTCCCGCGGATACATGAACTCCTCGATCAGACTCTTGACCTCTGTCTTGCGGTTCGACAGCGCCTCGCGCGCCACGGTCCAGATCGAAAGGCCCTTTGATCGCTGCGAAACCCAATCGGCCGACAATTCCTCGCAAGGTTTGCCCCAAACCTTTTCCGTGTAGTGGCGGAAAAACATCTCGTACAGCGTCGCGCCGAACTGCGCCGTGTACGCGTCCTGCATGTTCTTGATCGGCCGGTTGAACACCGAGTACCGCACTGCCGCGCCCATAAACGCGAAACCCGCCTTGACGATGGTGACGATGCCGGCGTTCTTGATCACGTCCCCGAGCGCCACCGGATACATGTAGTACTTGCCGCCGTAGTAGATGCGGCTGATCCGCTCCACCATGACAAGATGGCCTTCCATTAGGCGGCGGAACCAGTTATTCAGATCCTCATTCTTGGTGAACCAGCGGTGGCCGCCGAGATCGAACTTGTACCCCCCGTCATGTACCGTGCGACACAGCCCGCCAACGTAGGCGTTGCGTTCCAGCACCGTCACCTTCGCGTCGTTCGCGGCCAACTCATGGGCGCACGCGAGTCCCGCCGGGCCGGCGCCGAGTACGACTACCCGCTTCGAACCGCTCTGCGGAGTTTTTGCTTTGTGTTTCATCGCGCCCTCGCCCGGGCGACAACGTTGTAGATCGCAGCAAGCACATGCGAAAGAACAAACGCGACCGCGAAAAGCTCAGCCGCACCGATCAGGCTTCCTTCAAAGGAAACGGTATAGCCAGGAAGGTACTGACCCAAAAGCCCGGCGTTCGGGCTCTGCTCCGCGGTGCCGCGCACCACAAGCCAGTTGGTGGTGAGAAACAGTTGCAGTGCGATTAACGTCCCCAATGCGATGCCGAGCGCATTGCCGGACATCAGGAAGGTCGGCGGCGTGAGCTCGTTGGTGGCGTCCCGCACGTTGAGCAACCGGCTTCCGAGCCGCTCGCGCAACGTGCTTGCGTAGCTCCAGTACAGGATGGCTCCTGACAGCCCGCCGAAGAACAGGCCCCACGAAAGCCCTATCCATGCGCCGCCCCACGTCACGCTGTAACCAGGCAGGAAAACCGAGAGCAACGATAGGTGCATACCCACGTCATACCCGCCGCGCAGCAACAATATGACGGTGCTCAGCCACAAGACACTGCCGCCCAGCAGCCCAAACGCGATACCCATCACGATCATGTTCATGCGGATCGCCGCCTTTAACAGGCCCACCTCCGCTTGACTGAGCAGCGCGCTCTCCATTACAGGTCGCCGGCGAAGTAACGGCGCGTGGTGGCGATCACGAAGTAAATGTGATGCGCGACATTCCACACGGCGGCGACGATTGCGCCGAAGCCGCACCCGATCAGAAACGCGTAGAAGGCGCCGAGCAGGCTACCAGTCCACGACACGCTGTAGCCGGGCAGAAAATTCGCGAGCAGTGCGAGGTGCGGACCGATTGGAGCGCCGGGCGGCGTGTCCTTCATCAGCAGCATCGCGGTGGCGAACCACAGGCCCAGCGCGAATACGCACCCCATCGCCACCGCGAGCGCAACGACGTCCAGACGGGCAAACGCCGCACGTGCGATCAAATCGCCGCGGTCGGGCTTGGTACGCGCATGTGCAACAGTTGATTGGTCCATTCGGACGCCGGTCGCTGACAACGCCGAAGTCGAGTTCGATACCTTCACGCAGCTTTCTCCAACTGCGCCAGGCGACGCTCGAAGTAATCGATCGTCTTGCCGAGGCCTTCTTCAAGCTGAGTGGTGGGCTGCCACCCTAGCCGCGCCCGCGCCACACTGATATCCGGTCGCCGTCGTTCGGGGTCGTCGCTCGGCAGTGGGCGGAACTCGATGCGCGACTTTGAGTTGGTCAGCCGAATGATCGTTTCGGCCAGTTCGAGCATCGTCACTTCATTCGGATTGCCGAGATTGATCGGGCCCGGAAAACCGTCGGTGGCGTGCATGAAGCCGATGAATGCGGCGACCATGTCATCCACGAAGCAGAATGAACGCGTCTGCTTGCCCTCGCCAAACACCGTGAGCGGCTCGTCGCGCAGCGCCTGAACGATAAAGTTCGACACGACGCGGCCGTCGTTTGGGTGCATCCTCGGCCCATAGGTGTTGAAGATGCGCGCCACCCGGATTTCAAGCCGGTGCTGGCGATAGTAGTCGAAGAACAGCGTTTCAGCGCAGCGTTTTCCCTCGTCGTAGCAGGAGCGCAGACCGATTGGATTCACATGACCCCAATAGTCCTCGACTTGCGGGTGCACAGCAGGACTGCCGTAGACCTCGCTGGTCGAAGCCTGAAAAATCCGCGCTTTGAGGCGCTTGGCAAGGCCCAGCATGTTGATGGCGCCATGCACGCTGGTTTTGGTGGTTTGCACGGGATCGTGCTGGTAGTGAACCGGGCTGGCGGGACAGGCGAGGTTGAAAATCTCGTCGACCTCTACGTAGAGCGGAAAACAAACATCGTGGCGAACAATTTCGAAGTAAGGGTTGCTCAGTAAATGGGCAATATTCCCGCGCGAACCGGTGAAAAAGTTGTCGACACAAAGAACTTCGTGACCGACCCCGAGCAGTGCCTCGCATAGATGACTCCCGATAAAGCCGGCTCCGCCGGTAATCAAAATGCGCTTCATCGAGAAAAACCCCTGCCCTTTTTTTGATTTTCAGAATAGCAGTCGCCGCCGGCGGTTACGGCATCAGCGAATTTAATTTTCGGCTTAACTTAAGATATCCGATGAGCGGCAGCCCCCCGGCAACTAGAATCCGGCGCCCGTGCCCACCTCAACCCCAGTCCCGGCGATCCACAGGAGCGTCCGTCACATCGCCGGCGGCTTTGTCATTTTGCTCATCGCTCTATCGTGTGCCGGCCGGCTTATTTATCTGGACGCCGATCCATCGTTTCCTACCTGGATCGGCTATGTCGTCGATGAAGGGCGCTGGAGCGAAACCGCGCGCAATCTTGCGCTGTTCGGTGACCCCGACGTCAATTGGTTCTCGCGGCTGCACTTGTTTATCAGCCCCGGATATCAGGCGGTCAACTACCTCGTTTTCCTAGCATTGGGCGTCGACTTCTGGTCGGCGCGAATTTTTGGCGCGGTCGCGGGCATACTGGTCTTGCTGAC
>DATLOA010000198.1:0-3997 GCA_035536515.1 Burkholderiaceae bacterium
GTCGCCGCGAAAACACGCTGCGGATCCAAACCGAGCTCGTCGAGATAGCGCAGTGAATCGCTCAGCAGATAATCCTGCACGTAGTCGACGAACCGATGTCCCAGAAGATCCGACCGCTGCTTGATCGGCCGGTGTTGCGCCAGGTATTCCTCCGACGCGTACAGGTCGTAACGAAGCTGCGTCAGCCGCGTCACGTAATAGCGGCCGCTGCGAGGTGGCTCGAGCGTGACCGTCAAATCGGCTTCGCGCGCTGCGAGGCTCGGCGAGCGTGGCAGCAGCAGTAGCTCGATGTGCAGCTCCGGATACTGCGCTAGGAGCGGGGACAGGCGCGGCGTCAGCACGCGCGCACCTAGCACTTCGGGCACGCCGAGGCGTACGGTGCCGGCCACTATCGCCGGGCCCCCGGCGAGTTCCTCGGCGGCCGCGAGTGCCGCGGCTTCCATCGCCTCCGCATGCGCCATTAATTGGCGCCCGGCTTCGGTCGGCTCCCAGCCGTCGCGCGCGCGCTCCAGCAGCGGTGTGCCGTAGTCGCGCGCCAACCGCTGCAATCGGCGTGCGACAGTGGTGTGTTCGACTCCGAGCCGCTGCGCGGCCGCGGTGTGACTGCGCGTGCGTGCAGCTTCGAGAAAAAAACGCATGTCCGACCAGTTAAAGACGATCGGCGGAGTGCGAAATGGCTGGCGACGACGCATTGTGCATTTTTGCATGGCAGGTTTGCACTCGCGTACTTTGGCTTGGCGCCAAGAGGTGTACGGTGTCGGCAGCGCCGCCTAGCGCGGCGACTCCAAGGAGACACCATGAATCGCAGTTTGACGCGCGGCCCTCGCGCCGGCCGCACTATCACTATTTGCATTGCGCTCACAGCATCTGCACTTGCGGCGTGCGGTAGCAGCGATGATTCGCCCCCGCCGTCGCTAACCAACGTTCGACCCACCTTTCTGGGCACGGTCACGACCGCGACCTATAACGGGACCACGGATGATTTGCTGACGGCGGGGCTGGGCTGGGACGGGCTGCAAAGCGCTACCGCACCGACGTTGTCCGCGCCGCCGACGGCGAGCGAGTTGCGCCGCCGAGCGATCTATAACAACTATCGCGCACTGGTTGATCCGACTACCGCCGGTGGTTATGGCGTTCTTTACGGCCCCAACGTGCCGGTCGAAGGCGGCGCTCCAAACGCCGCGCCGGGCGCGGGCAAGATCGCCGGCACCGAATATCTCGCCTACAGCGTCGATGCCACCGGCAAGGCTGCGGCGACCTTGATGGTGCAGATTCCGTCGACGTTTAATCAGAACGCGGCGTGCATCGTGACCGCAACTTCGTCGGGGTCGCGTGGTGTCTACGGCGCGGTGTCCGCTGCCGGCGAGTGGGGGCTCAAGCGGGGGTGCGCCGTCGCCTACACCGACAAGGGCACCGGGAACGGCGCGCACGAGCTCGACACCAACACGATCACGCTGATCAATGGCCTGACAGCCAATGCGGCGACTGCCGGCAACGCGAGCCACTTCACGGCCACGCTAACCGACGCGCAGCGCACCGCATTTACCGCCACCAACCCGTTCCGCTACGCGTTCAAGCACGCGCATTCGCAAGTCAACCCCGAAAAAGACTGGGGTTTGTTCACGCGGCAGGCGATCGAGTTTGCATTGTGGGCGATGAATGAGCAGTTTGCGGCGACGGTGCCGGGAACGAGCGAGAAGCTGCGTCAGTTTGCGCCGGCCAACACGCTGGTGATTGCTTCATCGGTGTCCAACGGCGGTGGCGCTGCCCTTGCCGCGGCGGAGGGAGATACCGCCGGTTTGATAGACGCGGTGGTGGTAGGTGAACCGCAGATCAATCCGACGGTGCCGGCCGGGCTGATCGTTGCGAGAGGCGGAGTCAATTACCCAGCTACAGCGATTGGCCGTCCGCTTTACGACTACACATCGCTTGGCAATCTGCTGCAGCCGTGTGCGGCGTACGCACCGACGGTGGCGGCGTCGCCGTCATTGGCGAGCGTAACGATGGCCAGTGCGCAGAATCGTTGCGGCGCCCTGGCGACGACCGGCGAGGTGACCGGGGCCGACTTCATATCGCAGGCGAACGACGCCTTGGCACGCCTCCGGGCGGCTGGATTTGAACCCGAATCCGACCTGCTGCACGCATCGCACTTCGCCTTTGCCACACCCGCGGTGGCCGTGACCTATGCCAACGCGTACGCGCGCGCCAGCGTGGTAGACAACCTGTGCGGATTCAGCTTCGCCACGACCAACGCCGGAGGCGTGCCCGCCGCGGCAGCGGCCTCGCCGATGCTGACGGTATTCGGGAACGGCAACGGCATCCCGCCGACCAACGGCATCAATCTGATCTACAACAATGCCGCTGGGGGTCCGATCAACCATTTCGTTGCCGACAGCAACTTCGCATTTCTCGGCGCGCAGTGCCTGCGACAACTTTGGACGACGTCAAGCGCTCCAGCGGTAGCGGTACAGACAGGCGTTAACGAAGTGCGGGTAACCGGCAACCTGCGCGCCAAACCGACGCTAATCGTGCACGGGCGGGCGGACACGCTGGTACCGGTTAACTTTACGTCACGCCCGTACTTCGGCGCCAACAAGCTTCTCGAAGGCGCATCGAGCCGGCTCTCTTATATCGAGGTGCTAAACGCCCAGCACTTTGAGGCGTTCCTGCCGATCGCAGGCTACGACACGCGCTTCATTCCGATGCACTACTACGACAACCTCGCGCTTAATCTGATGTGGAACCATTTGCGAAGCGGCGCCGCGTTGCCGCCCTCGCAGGTGATCCGCACGACGCCGCGCGGCGGAGTACCGGGTGCAGCGCCGCCAATCACCGCCGCCAACCTGCCGCCGATCTCGCTTTCGCCGGCTAGCGGAGACCTGATCAACTTCACCGGCAGTACGGTGCAGATTCCAAACTGATAAGCCGTCTCACTCAGCCGCCGTGACGCTTAGCGTGCGGCGGCTTTTTTTCGCCAATCGACCCTGGGGCGACGACAGTCCACGCAAGCGCGGCAACTCGTTGCTTTAGCATGCACGGCTCATTTTCACCGGCTCGCTTTCTATCTGTGGTTCCGCCGCCACTTATTCAGCATGGCTGATCAACCCACTGCGACCGCGCCATCGCTGTCGCGCCTGGCAATCGACCGGGATGCTGCGGTACCGCGGCGTCGCCGGCCCTTATGGAAGCGATGGTGGTTTTGGGCCATCGCACTGGTGGTGCTGGCGGCCGGCGCACTGTTCATCGGCCGTCGCAACGCGCCGCAGGCTGTCGAGATTGCCACCGTCGCCGCGGCTTATCCCTCAGCGTCGGTATCGGCCCTAAATGCTACCGGCCGAGTGGTCGCGGCGCGGCGCGCGTCAGTGTCGTCGAAAGGCACCGGCCGCCTAGAATGGCTTGGCGTGCAGGAAGGCCAGCGTGTGACCGAGGGCGACATCATTGCGCGCCTCGAGAATCGCGATGTCGCCGCGGGGCGCGAACAGGCGGCCGCGCAGGTGCAGGTAGCGCGCGCCAATCTGGCGCAGGGTCAGGCCGAGCTCGAGGACGCCGAAGCGGCGTACAAGCGCGCGCAGGATCTCGCGCAGCAAAAATTTATCGCCGGCTCGGCACTCGATACTGCCGAGGCGCGCTACAACAAACAGCGCGCCGCGATCGACACGCTGCGGGCGCAGATCGCGGTCGCGCAGGCCAACTATCGCGCGACCGAGGTTGCCTACGACCAGACGTTGATTCGCGCGCCGTTCACCGGCATGGTGTTGACCAAGAGCGCGAACGTCGGCGATATCGTGACGCCGTTTTCATCGGCGTCGGGAACCACCGGTGCAGTGGTGACAATGGCCGATATGGAGACGCTCGAAGTCGAAGCCGATGTGTCCGAAGCGTCGATCGCCAAGATCAGTGTCGGGCAGCCTGCCGAAATTCAGCTCGATGCGTTTCCTGATTTGCGGCTGATCGGCGAAGTCAGCCGCATCGTGCCGACGGTCGATCGCAGCAAGGC
>DATLOA010000199.1:0-6418 GCA_035536515.1 Burkholderiaceae bacterium
TCTCCTTCACCACTGTTGTAGTAGTCGCGCACAACCCATGGACCACGCACCAGCAGATTGCCGAACGCGACGCCGTCCCAGGGCAGGTCCTTGCCATCGTCATCAACGATTTTCATATCAACGCCGAACAGCGCCCTGCCCTGTTTGTACTGCACCAGCAGCCGCTGCTCGGGCGATAGCGCCGTGTGTTTTTGCTTGAACGTGCACGCCGTGCCGAGGGGACTCATCTCCGTCATCCCCCACGCGTGCAGCACCTGCACGCCGTACTTGTCCTGAAACAGCTTGATCATCGCGGGCGGGCACGCCGAGCCGCCGATCACCGTCCGGTTCATCGTCGAGAACTTCAGTTTGTTCGCCTCCATGAACGCAAGCAGGCCCTGCCAGACCGTCGGCACGCCCGCCGAGAACGTTACCTTCTCTGACTCGAACAGTTCGTACAGCGATTTGCCGTCCAGATGCGGCCCTGGGTAAACGATCTTTGCCCCAACCATCGGCGCGATGTATGGCAGGCCCCACGCGTTGACATGGAACATCGGCACTACCGGCAAGATCACATCGCGCGCTGAAAGGTCCAGCGCGTCGGGCAAGCCCGAAGCCAGTGTGTGCAGAATCGTCGACCGATGGGCATACAGTGCGCCCTTCGGATTGCCGGTCGTCCCCGACGTGTAGCAAAGCGACGAGGCGGTGTTTTCGTCAAATTGCGGCCAGGTAAATCGTTCAGATCGGCCATCGATCAAATCCTCGTAGCAGATCAAATTGGCGATCCTGTCCGACTTCTCAGCCGGCATGTGCGCACGATCGGTTAGAAGCACCCAATGCCCGACTGTCTTGCACAGCGGCGCGATCGCCTCAACCAGCGGCAGGAATGTCAGATCGAAAAACAGCGCGCGGTCTTCTGCGTGGTTGACGATCCAGGCGATCTGATCGGGATGAAGGCGTGGATTGATCGTATGCAGTACATGACCCGCACCCGACACCGCGAAATAGAGCTCCATGTGCCGATAGCCGTTCCACGCGAGCGTGGCAACGCGCTCGCCAGGCGCGAGACCCAGTCCTGTGAGCGCGTTGGCCATCTGGCGGGCACGGCGGTGCAGTTCATGGTAATTGGTTCGATAAACATCACCTTCAACTTTGCGCGAAACTACTTCAGCGTCGCCATGATGTCGATCCGCGTGCTCGATCAACGACGAAATCAAGAGCGGCATCTGCATCATCAAACCGTGCAACATCAAACTGTCTCCTGGCGGAATTTTCTTCGATCTGTGCTTCTGATCTGTTGATTCGCCTCTATGAAATGGTGGCGGCGGCCACATATGCTGGTGGCTCGGTCGCAAGCCGTCAAGCTCCTACAATCGCTCCTCTTGGAGAACAGTTTGAATATGCCAGTCGCCGCTGAAACCGTTGTAACGCCGGACCAGTCGCGCGTCGATCGCGCGGAGGTCGATCTCGGACTGCGCTTTGACAATTCATTTGCACGCCTGCCTTCGGTCTTCTACACCCGACTAGCGCCGGCGCCGCTGCCGGACCCGTATCTGGTCGGATTTTCTGATTCGGCAGCGGCGTTAGTCGGCCTCGGTGACGACGCGGAGCCGGCCTTGATCGAAGCTTTGGCCGGCAATCGACAGCTAGCGGGAAGCGATTCGCTGGCCGCCGTGTATTCCGGACATCAATTTGGCGTTTACGTGCCGCGATTGGGCGACGGCCGCGCGCTGTTGCTCGGCGAGGCCATCGGCCCCACCGGCGAGCATTGGGAGCTCCAGCTCAAAGGGTCAGGCAAGACGCCGTATTCGCGCATGGGCGACGGACGTGCGGTACTGCGTTCGTCGATCCGCGAGTTTCTCGGCTCCGAGGCGTTGCATCATCTGGGGATTCCGACGACGCGCGCGCTTGCGGTCATCGGTTCCGATCAGCCTGTGTTTCGCGAATCGGTTGAGACCGCGGCGGTCGCGCTGCGCATGTCACCGAGCTTTATCCGCTTCGGCTCATTCGAATATTTTTATTGGACACAGCAATACGACGCTCTGCGGCAGCTCGCGGACTACGTCATTGCACGGTTTTACCCGGAGTGCCGCGCGGCAAAACAACCGTATCTTGCGTTTCTCGAGCAGGTCGCGCGGCGCACTGCGCGGCTAGTAGCGCAATGGCAGGGGGTCGGCTTTTGCCACGGTGTGTTGAACACAGACAATATGTCGATCCTGGGCCTCACGATCGACTACGGCCCGTTCGGATTTATGGACGCGTTCGATGGCGGCTACATCTGCAATCACAGCGACGTCCAGGGCCGCTATGCGTACAACATGCAGCCGCAAATCGCCCACTGGAACCTGTACGCGCTCGGGCAGGCATTGGTGGCGCTGACCGACGACGTTGATGCGACGAAATCCTCGATCGATAGTTACGTGGGCGAACATGCGCAGGCGATCGATGCTGTATTTCGCGCAAAGCTCGGGCTCGCCACGCAGCAGCCCGAGGACGAATCGCTGATCAGCGGCGTCATGGAGTTGCTGCAGGCAACACACGCCGACTGGACGATTTTCTGGCGCGCGCTTTCGACGCTGCGCGTGGACGGTACAGACAGCGTGCGCGACCTTTTTGTGGACCGCGGAGCATTCGACGCGTGGGCCGAGCGGTACCGGGACCGGCTGCGCAGCGACGGTTCGCCCGACAGCGAGCGGGCGCTGCGAATGAATCGAGCGAACCCGAAGTACATTTTGCGCAACCACCTGGCCGAGGTAGCAATTCGCAAAGCGCGAGGCGATCAAGATGCGCGCGATTTCACCGAAGTTGCGCGTCTGCTTAAAGTTCTCGAGCAGCCGTACGATGAACAACCACAATTTGACGCCTATGCTCATGAGCCACCCGACTGGGCCCGGACGCTCGAACTGTCCTGCTCTTCCTGAGTCAGTCAATGGAAAACGAAGTCAAATTGAACAAGTCGAAAGCGCAGTGGCAGCAACAGCTGTCACCTATCGAATACTCGGTCACGCGTGAAAAAGGAACCGAGCGCGCATTCACCGGAAGATACTGGGACCACAACGAAGAAGGGCTTTATCGCTGTGTGTGCTGCGGCACGCCGCTGTTTGCCTCCGACACAAAGTTCGACTCGGGCTGCGGTTGGCCGAGTTACTTCAAGGCGCTTGATCCTGCAAACGTGCGTGAGGAGCGAGATGATTCGCACGGCATGACGCGTATAGAAATCATCTGCAACGTCTGCGACGCGCACCTTGGCCACGTGTTTCCAGACGGTCCACCGCCGACTGGCATGCGCTACTGCATCAACTCAGCGTCGTTAAAATTCGAGCCGCAGAAGATAAACAAAAAGTGAAGCTGCTGTTCGATCTCTTTCCGGTCGCTGCATTCTTTATCGCTTACCGAATCGGCAAAAGCTTTCCCGAACAGTCGGCAGCGTTTGTCACAGCCGTATTCGGTCCGGTCGCCGCGTCGGCAACGTTTCCCGATCTGATCGCCGTCATCGTCGCGACTACGGTTGCGATCGTCGCAACGCTGCTGCAGGTCGGCTGGCTGCTGGTGCGTCGGCACCCCGTTAAGCCGATGCTGTGGCTGTCGGCGATCCTGATCGTCGCGTTCGGCGGCATGACGATCTGGCTGCAGAACGAGCTTTTCATCAAGTGGAAGCCAAGCCTGTTGTATTGGAGCTTTGCAGCCATTCTTGCGGGCGGGCGTGTTCTGTTTCGACGCAATCTACTGTCTGCGCTGCTAGGCTCGGAGTTACCGCTGCCGGCTGCGGTATGGGACCGCATGCTGTGGCTGTGGGCAGGGTTTTTCACATTGCTAGGGGCCGCGAACCTATATGTCGCATACACATTCACTACCGAGCAGTGGGTCGACTTCAAAACCTTCGGCCTCATTGGCTTGACGTTTGCCTTCGTGCTCGGCCTCGGCGTGTATTTGAGTCGGCATCTGAAAACGGCGCCCGATGCCTGAACCGACGCTAGAGCGAATACGCGCCAAGCTTTCGGCACTCGAACCGCTGTCGATAGAGTTGCGCGACGATAGCGCTAGCCACGCCGGCCACGCGGGCGCTGCCAGCGGCGGCGGACACTACCAATTGCGTCTGGTGAGCACCCGGTTCACCGGACAGTCAAAGGTTGCGCGACATCGGCTCGTGTATCATCTTTTGGGTGATCTCATGCAGCGTGAAATTCATGCGCTCGCGATGAACCTACTGGCTCCCGACGAGGTCGAACGGGCGCCAAATTCGGGTCCACTCAACGCCGACTTGCCATCAAGTCACTCTTCAGGACACTAGCCTCCTATGCAAAGTAGCCGATTGATGCAACGTACTGCCTTTATCGCCGCGCTCTCGCTGGCGAGCAGTGTGGCGCTGGCCCAGAACGTCGCCGTCGTCAATAACAAGCCGATTTCAAAGGCCCGCGAAGATGCCTGGGTAAAAGAACTGACCAAGCAGGGCCAGCCTGACTCGCCTGAGCTGCGTAAGCAGGTCAAGGACCGGCTGATTCAGAATGAAATTCTGTTGCAGGAGGCGCAGAGACGCGGCGTTGCAGAAAAGGCAGACGTCAAGTTCATGCTCGACGTTCAACGGCAGAACACGCTGATTCAGGCGTTGCTGCGCGACGAGGTCGAAAAGGCTCCAATTACCGACGCTCAGATAAGAGCCGCGTATGACCAGCAGAAGGCAAAGGTGGGCGGCAAGGAATATCGCGCGCGGCACATTTTGGTCGAGAAGGAGGACGAAGCCAAAACGATCACCGAGCAGCTAAAGAAAGGCGGCAAGTTCGAGGAGCTTGCGAAAGCCTCGAAGGACACCGGTTCGGCAAAGAACGGTGGCGATCTTGACTGGGCAGCACCGGACTCATATGTAAAGCCGTTCTCAGATGCTCTGACGAAATTGTCGAAAGGTCAGGTGACCGATGTGCCAGTGCAGACGCAGTTTGGCTGGCACGTGATTCGCCTCGACGATGTGCGCGACACGCAATTTCCTCCGCTGGAGCAGGTGACTCCGCAGATTCGTGAAGGTCTGCAGCAGCAGCGGGTGCAGGCGTTTGTCGAGAGCCTTCGCAAGAGTGCCAAGATTCAGTAGGGGAAACCCTGTCTCTAAGCGGCGCTATGCAGACGTTAGACGCGCGCCGCCGAATTCGCTCACAGGCACCGTTCTTGCCAAGTTTGTTGCACGCGGTCGCTCGTGGGCGGTCGATGACAGGTTTGCCGTACGCGGCAGATCCCCAAGGACCAATCGAAGGAGACTTATGAAGAAGTTAGTGACAGTTGCATGCAGTGCGCTGTTGGTGGGCGCGAGCAGCATGGCGTTGGCCCAGACGGGAACGACGCCGGCGAGTAAAGAGCCCATGACCGGCAGCACTGCCGGCAAGAGCATGGAATTCAAGAAAATGGACACCAATAACGATGGCTGGGTGTCACGCGAGGAATATCTCGGCTTCTACGGCTCACGCTATGACAGCATGAAGCGCAATGAAAAAGGCTGGGTGTCGTGGTCGGACATGGAGCGTAGCGACGGCCGTTTCTTCCAGCCGGGCACAACCAGCAACACCACCGGCAGCCCGACAACCAGTGCTCCGGGCACGAAGCGTGGAACGGGTAACCCACCTGCCACCGGTGGCGGTTAATCCAGACTCACTTACATAGTGTTGAAAAAGCCGCTCGATGAGCGGCTTTTTTTCGGGCCGCTATCCGACCCAGCGCCGCGCGTTACGAAAAATGCGCATCCAAGGTGAATCCTCCGCAAGATGAGGTGGTTGCCATGACATTTGCACGGTGCGAAACACTCGCTCGGGGTGCGGCATTACGATCGTAAAGCGTCCGTCATTCGTGGTGAACGCACATTGCCCGCCTGGAGAGCCGTTTGGGTTGTACGGATAAGCGTCGGTCGCTCGATAATGCGAGTCGACGTAGCGCATGGCCATGATGGCGCCGCTTTGTTGAGCGGTGCTGTCAAAGACCGCCCTACCTTCGCCGTGCGCGTTGACGATAGGCATGACGCTGCCAGCCATGTCGGTAAAGAACAGCGACGCCGACTTCGTCACTTCTACTTGCACTAGCCTGCCTTCGTATTGCTCGGACGCATTTCGCTCGAAGTCCGGCCACTCTCGTGCGCCCGGAATCAGCGCTTTCAGCCGGCTCATCATCTGGCACCCGTTGCACACGCCAAGAGCAAAGCTGTCTGTGCGGCCAAAGAACTGGACGAGCATTTCGGCCAGCTGTGGATTGTGCAGAATTGTTTTTGCCCAACCGCCACCGGCGCCGAGCACGTCGCCGTAGGAGAATCCACCGCATGCGACCAGACCCGTGAAGTCACGCAACGACTGGCGCCCTTCGATCAAGTCGGTCATGTGGACGTCGACTGACGCAAATCCTGCGCGATGAAATGCGTACGCCATCTCGGTCTGACTGTTGACGCCCTGCTCCCGTAGGATCGCGA
>DATLOA010000200.1:0-6113 GCA_035536515.1 Burkholderiaceae bacterium
AGCTCCAGATCGTCGCGCGCTTTCGCAAGTGCTGCTTCCATTTCCTTGCGTGCGCTGATGTCGTCGACCAGCCACACCGTTTCGCCGGCGGGGCCGCCAGGCGTGATGCCTTTGACCAGCAGTCGCGTCCACACGCGTGAACCGTCGCGACGCGCGGTGCGCCACTCGATCGCCGGCGAGCCGTCGGCGGCCAGCGCATCACCGATGCGGCAGGCAAACGACTGGAACTCTTCGTCGGACCCAAAAAACACCGATGCGGAGCGGCCAAGCAAATCCCCCGCTTCCCACCCGAAAAGTCGCGCCGCGCTCGAATTGCACTGCGCAATGTCGCCGTCGCACACAACCAGAATGCCAACCGAGTCGTTGGCGAGCAGCGCCCGGTATTCCTGCAGCCGGCGCTCAACCTCGTGCGGGGCTATTGCAGTAGCGGTCTCGTCGATCTCGCGCATGAACTCGGCTCGTGGCTCTTGGCCCGAATAGGTGCGCGCAGTGTGGCGCGGCCGAACGGCGAGAAAACGCGGATTACGGGCGTGCCAGCCCGTCTATTTGGGATGCATCGCGCTAAAGTCGGCTTCCGCGTCGCTTGCTCAGACGCGCTCGAGGGTACCGGCGAGCACGAGAACCTGCCCGCTTCGAAGCAACCGATGCTGCACTTTCACCAGTGCATCCAGTGTATGGCGAGAAACGAAGCTACCTGGCTCAGCGCCATAGCACTTCGTTGATTTTTTTCTGCGCAGCGCGCGAGATCATCACTAGGCTGTGCGCCATCCGTCGCCCACCCAAAGCGTCGATCGTTGCGGGGGGTTTTTCTCTGCTGACGGTGTTGCGCACCAGCGCCCGGTCCAAAGTGGCCGGAACATTGCGCCGCTGGTTGTGCGCCTGGTCAATCGAGCCGTCGCTCTTGACCTTGAACCGCTGGCAGTAGAAGCGCACGATCTCTTTCGGCCTCTTGTTTTCAAGGCGGCACACCACCGTCGCAATATCGACCGTCTGCCCAGCAAAGTGCGGCAGCGCGGCCCTACGCCCGAACAGAAATTCTTCGAACGTCGTCTTCGACAACGGCAGCGCGTCGTCGCCGCGCACGAGGAAAATTCTATAGCCGATGCTCTTCTTCACTCTTCTCTTTGTGCAGATGCGCCGTAATAAATCAGGCGCGGTGGCAAACAGGGTCACGTCGAACGGGCGATAGTCTCAAAAGACGAGCTGCTTGAGACCCGGCGCGGATGACTTGAAACGGCTAAGCCGAATGCGGGTTACGCTATGAATCAGCGCTTGGCGCCCGCCTTGCGAACCTCATCGAGGATCTGATCGGGCTCGACCGGCTTGACCAGATGCAGATCGAAGCCGGCTTCGCGCGAGCGTCTTCGATCTTCTTCCTTGCCCCACCCGGTGACCGCGACCAGCACGGTCCCATTCATCTTCGGCTGTGCGCGCAGCCGGCGCGCCAGCTCAAAGCCGTTGACGTTGGGCAGGCCCAGATCGAGAAACGCGATGTCCGGATGAAACTCTTCCGCGACTGTCTCTGCCGAAGTAGCCTCAAAAGTCGTTCGCACATCATGGCCTTCAAGCTCGAGCAGCGCTGCCAGGCTCAAAGCGAAATCGCGGTTGTCATCGACCAGCAGAACACGCCGAGGCGGTGCGGATTCGCGCGGTTTTACGTCGGCTCCGAGCGCGCTGGCCGGCACCGTAGCGACCGGCAGGCGAACCGTAAATTCGCTGCCGTGTCCACGCCCGTCGCTGCTCACAGTAATCGTGCCGCCGTGGAGCTGCACCAGCCGCTTGGCGAGCGCGAGCCCGACACCCAGCCCGCCATGCATGCGCTCGGGTGACGCATCGAACTGCGTAAACATCTCGAACACCGCCGGCAGCTTGTCGGCAGCGATTCCGATGCCGGTATCCGACACGCGGATCTCGACAGCGCCGTAGGCAAGCCGCGCCGTCACGCGAATCGAGCCGCCGGGTTCGGTGTATTTCACCGCGTTGTTCAGAATGTTGGAAAGAATCTGCGACAGCCGCGTCGGATCGGCATCGAGCTCGACGCTATTCGCCGGCAGATCCACCGACAGCGTATGGCGCTTTGCATCCACCAGCGGCCGCACCGCGTCGATCGCCGTCACCATCACTTCCCGCAGCGACACGCGCTCCGTGCGCAGCACCAGCTTGCCGGTCGTGATGCGCGATACATCGAGCAGGTCATCAACCAGCCGCACCATTTGCTGCAACTGGCGCTCCATCATTAGCTGCGCGCGAGCGATCGCATCGGCATCGCTCGTCATGCGCATGATCTGCAAACCGTTGCGAATCGGTGCCAACGGATTGCGCAGCTCGTGCGCCAGCGTGGCGAGAAATTCGTCCTTGCGCTGGTCTGCCGACTTGAGCGCGTCTTCCGCGGCCTGCCGCTCGCGCATTTCGTGCAGCAGGTCGGCATTGGCGGTTTCGAGCGCGGTGGCGCGTTTGTCTGCTTCCGCCAGCATGTCGTTAAACGCATCGACCAGCACGCCCACTTCATCGGTGCTGGTCTTGCGTACGCGCAGCTTATAGTCGCGCCGCTCCATAACCTGCTGCGCGACGCGCGCCACGCCGAGCACCGGCTCTGTGATTGCGCGCTGCAGCCACGCCGTGACGGCGACGGTTACCACGAGACTCGCCAGAATCGATAGTCCGACGATTGCCAGATAGCCGAGCAGCCGGTTCCACAACTCATAACCTGCGCGCAGATACACGGTTCCAAGAAATTGTCCGTTCTCTCGCACCTCTTGGAACACCGATATCTGATCGCCCTGGATGCGATAGCCATTGCGTTCGACATTGAGCGGAAGCGCTGCCGGCACGCCCGTCGCCGTCGTGTAATCGGCGAACAATCTGCCGTCAGCGGTATAAATCGCAGCTGCGGTTACCAGCGGTCGAAGCCGCAATACCGACAAGTTTTCGCGCGCTGCCTTTGGGTCGTCAAAGCTCAATGCCGGCGCGGAGGTTGTGCCGATGATCTCCGCCTGCGTGACAAGGTCGTTGATCCATGTCTCGTGATAGGTCCGCGCTTCGTAGACGATCATCGCGGTGGCAGTGACAAGCAGCGCAACAACGGCGGTGCCAAGCATTACAAACGTCAGCTTGCGGCGGATCGAGGTGGAGATGTAGCCGAGCACGCTTACCCCGCCTTGACCCGCGTTGCAACGGTGAGCAGGCGTGAGCTGAGGCGCAACCCGCTCTTCTCCGCCACCCCGACGTTAACTTCGAAGCGAACGCGGCCGTCGACGTGGACGAAGTTGATCACGCTGCCTTGATCGATGCCGCGCTCGGTTATCGTCAGCACCGAGCGGTCGGTGAGCGTCTTGGCAGCCTGCAGAACCTTCGAGGCTTCTCCCCCGATGAACAACACGTTGACCCCGGTCGCAGCTTCCCCCGGTGCGATGCGCCGCACTTGCAGACGGCGGCTTTGCGCGGTTCGCCCCTGCACGATCTGCTCGAGCTCGGCTGCGATGTCGTCCGCGTTGACGACTCCGATGATGATCGGCGCATCTACGCTCGGAAATGCAGATACCGGCCACTCAACATACGTAATGAAGCGATAGATATACGCGGCCATCACGCTGCGCTCGTTGGTCTGCGCATCGCTCGTCACCTGCGCATGGCTCGGTGTGGACAGAAGCGGGACGAGCGCAAGTAGCAGTGTTGCGCATGCGTTTCGCACAACTGCCAGACCGCGAATCGCGAGCAACGTCATTGCCGCCAAACAAGCTGCAGAAAAAACGCGCGTTCGAATTCGGCGCGATTTGCCGGCGTGCCCCATTCGGCATGGCGCGGATCGAAGGCGTTTTGGATTGACAGCGAAGCTTCTAGCTGCCGTAACAGGCGCCAGCCGAGACGCAAATCGACGGCCGTATAGGCCGACACGTACGGGTTAGGGAGCGACGAAATGCGCCGTGCGCGCACATCGAGCTCGATATTTTGCGTGACATCGAAGCTCGATCGCAATTGCCACCATCCGCTCGGGTCGTTGCCGGCCGCAACGAGGCCGGTAGTGTCGCGGCTGTCGGGCTCACGCTCGAACTTCACGCGCTGGCGCACGAGACCTGCGCTTAGGCGCCAGCGATCGATCGGCCGATACTCTGCCCACGCTTCGACGCCGTACGTGCGGCCTTCTATCTTGTTCTCGAACATCAGGCCGCCGGCCCGCGGCTCGAGACTGCGAATGCGGTCAAAGTCGTGCCAGTAGCCCGTGACGGATCCCGAGATGCGATTGCCGAAGTGGGCGCGGTAGCCAAGCTCCGCAACATTAGCAATCTCCGACTCGAAGTTCGGTCCACCGGCAAGCAGAAAAGGTGGCGCCGCCGGCACGAAAAACTCGCGGTCGATGCGCGAAGGTGTGCGCACTGCGCGGCTTAGCGCTGCCCACACAAGCCGGTCATCCTTCGGCTGCCACGCGATCCGCACGTTCGGCATCAACTCGGCGTCTGTATACGTGGTGTCTTCGACCTTGACACCGAGCGTTGCTTTCAACCCGGGCGCCAGCGCGATCTCGTCCTGCAGGAACGCGTGCGCCCAATTCAGGTTCCTGGAAGCCGGCAAAAACGCTTGAATCGTGGGATTGGTAACGCGGTCGCGCGCGTGGCGATAGCCTGCACCCATCAGCAACGAGTGGCTTTCAAATGGAGCGAAGCCGTATTGCACATCCAGATCGAAAGTGTCCAGATTCTCTCGAAAGATTCCCGGATGATCGCGAAACGTGTGGTCGTAGTACGCCTGCACGACGATCCTCGAATCGTTCGCGAACGACTGCGAAAAACGGCCCAGCAAGTTGGAGCCTCTAATGTCGCGCTCGGATGGCACCTGGTCGATGTGACCGCGGTACGCATCGCCTTGCACAGTGACATTGCGAGTGGCGCCGCCTGAATCCAGCCGGAAGCCGATCTGCGCTAGCTCGGCTTCATCACGTATGCGCCGGCGATCCGTCAGGTGCGAGTTGTCGCGATCGGACACCTTGCCGTAGACACGAAACGATGTTTGGCTGCCGATCTGCGCGCCGTAGCGCGCAAAAGCTCCGCGCTCCAGATTGCCGCCACCCGCGCCGACGACGGCACCCTGCGTTGCGCTCGTCGGCCGCGTGATCACGTTGATGACGCCGTTAACGGCATTCGCGCCCCAAAGCGCGGCACCTGGGCCGCTGATGACCTCGATGCGATCGATGTCTTCGAGCAGCGTGTCCTGAGCCTCCCAGAACACGCCCGAAAAAAGCGGTGTGTAGACGATGCGGCCATCAATCAGTACCAGCAGCTTGTTCGCCAGCACTGCATTTGAGCCGCGCGCGCTGATGGCGTACTGATTTGTATCGGCCCGCGCGACTTGCAGGTTAGGAGCAAGCCGCAGCGCTTCGGGAAGGCTTGTGACACCGGCGCGCCGGATATCTTCGCGCGTAATCACGTAAATCGACGCCGGCGCCTCCGCAATCCGCTCCTGCCTCCGTGAAACCGACGTGACAACCACATTGCCGAGCTCTTCAAGAGATAAGTCTGCGAGATCGACCGCACGCGCCATCACGATATTGCTGCGCGCTGAGTGCAGCGGAAGCGTTGCCGCCAACACCAGCGCCCCAACCCGTAGACAACGCATCGCCTTCATCACGCGTGCTTACCCCGACGTATCACGGCGGAAGAGATTCCAGGAACGAACAGCCGGCCCGCAGCGTAGCTCGACTGCAGGCGAGCGCAATGGTCGGAGTTCCGAGGTATTTGCGTAGCTAGCGGGCCGTATACGTGCAATTGCGCATACGCCTAGAGTTCCTGCGCGCCTAGTGCAGCGCTGCCTTACGGCTTAAGAAACTCGTCGCTGCGCCGCTCGTGCTCGGCAGCTTTCGTTAACCGCGCCATCAAGCTCTCTGCGGCGACGTTAGCTATCCCCGGAGCGGTCCCTGCGAACAACGACTGCGCCGCGTCGTACAGTGCCTGCACGCTCGCCGCGAACCCGGCATGACCGCGCAGACAGATGCGAACGCGGCGGCTCGCGAGATAGTCGAGATCGACAAGCTCAGCGGCGGGGCTCCCTAGAATCAAAGGAAGCCGCACCTCGGCCGCGATTCGGTCAAGCTGAGCGCGCGTCTTCAAGTACGGAACGAA
>DATLOA010000201.1:0-14054 GCA_035536515.1 Burkholderiaceae bacterium
CAGCGCAGTCGCAGGTCGGGTAGCCGACTCCGACGGCGTGTCAACGCCTGCACTTCGCAGTTGCGTCAGGCGGCGAGCAGCTTCTTCGATCGTGTTCAACGCAGATTCCTCAAACTCGGGCGCTCATCGATTCCCACGTCACTAACGCACCATAGCGGTGATCGTCACTCCACGAGCAAAGCGAGTACCACTTGCGTTCCGCTCGAAGCGGACATGACCGAACAGTCAGCGACTAGCTCTCTACGCAACGCTGAAGCGTCTCGCTAGTAAGATCACCGATCATGTGAAGCTTGATCAACAAACCGATCGGACGGGAAGAGCATATGAGCTACGACGCATTTGAAGCGCGCGACGGTAGGTGCGTGAATCCTTCCGCCGAGCCCGCCATCGCAACGATCATCGACGCGCGACTGTCACGCCGCACTGTGCTGAAGGGCATGGCCGCCAGTGGCGCATTTGGACTCTTCGGTTGCGGGACGATCGGCTCGCGTTCGGAGACCGGAACGGATGGCTCCGCGCCGCTGGACTTCGCCGAGGTTGGACGTACGACTGACGACAAGCACCACATCGCGCCTGGATACAACGCTCAGGTGCTGATCCGCCAGGGCGATCCAATCCATCGCGGCGCGCCGCAGTACCGCCCTGGGCGCCAGACCGGCGCTGAGCAGGAGCAACAGTTCGGTACCGACAATGATTTCATCGCTTATATGCCGCTGCCGCGGGGCTCGAGCTCATCGACGCGCGGGCTGCTCGGTGTGAACCACGAGAACCACCGCGCAGTGCTCTGCTTTCCTGGAGTGAAGAGCCTGTCCGATCTGACCCGCGAGCAATGCGAAGTCCAGATGGCGGCGCAGGGCTTTACAGTCATCGAGATTGCGAAAGAGAGTGATCGCTGGCGCGTCGTTGACGACAGTCGCTACAACCGCCGCATCTCGACTAACGCAGAGATGCGGATATCAGGTCCTGCCGCGCGCCACCCGCGCATGCAGACGCCGTCGGATCCCACTGGCACGCGAGTGTTCGGCACGTTCAACAATTGTGCGGGGGGCATCACGCCCTGGGGAACGATGCTCACCGCGGAGGAGAACTTCCAGAACTACTTTGCTGGCAACGCAGCGCAGGGACCTGAGGCCGCTACGCGCAAGCGCTACGGTGTCGCCGGACGCGGCCGCTACGAAGCATGGGGCCGGCATTTCGATCGCTTCAACCTCGACAAGGAAGGCAACGAGCCCAATCGCTTTGGCTGGATCGTTGAAATTGATCCTTTCGATCCGAAGTCCACACCAGTGAAGCGCACCGCGCTCGGTCGTGCGGCGCACGAGTGCGCGACTCATGCGGTCAGTCACGACGGGCGCGTTGCCTTCTACTCCGGCGACGATGCGCGCATGGAATACGTCTTCAAGTTTGTCACCGATAGCAAGTACGATCCGTCGCGACCTGAGGCGAACCGCGACCTATTGGACAGCGGGACTCTTTATGCCGCGCGCTTCGAAGCCAACGGCAAGATGCGGTGGCTGCCGCTGGTTTACGGTCAGGGCCCGCTGACACCAACGAATGGATTTCACAGCCAGGCCGACGTAGTGATTGACGCACGGCGCGCCGGGGACCTGCTCAAAGCGACGCCGATGGATCGGCCGGAGGACGTGGAAGCGCATCCTGTCAGCGGCCGCGTCTACGTCGTGATGACCTTCAACGAGAGCCGCAAGCCCGACCAGATCGACGCGGCGAATCCGCGCGCGAACAATCGCTTCGGACACATCATCGAGATTGTTCCGCCGCTTGTGAACGGTAAGCCCGATCATGCCGCGACCGAGTGCGACTGGGGTTTTTTCCTGCTGGCCGGAGATCCGAACGATCCGAGCCACGGTGCGCGCTATGGCAACGCGGTGACCGCGAACGGCTGGGTCGCAGCGCCGGATAACGTCGCCTTCGATCCGAAAGGACGCATCTGGATCTCGACTGATGGCCAGGACGACAGTGCCGGCTTCAACGATAGCCTTTACGCGGCGCAGGTGAGCGGACCAGGGCGAGGCGGCACGCGCTGCTTCTTCAACGGCCCGCGCGGCAGCGAGATTTGCGGTCCGGCGTTCACGCCCGACGGCAAAACACTATTCCTCGCCGTGCAGCACCCGGGCGACGAAAAAGGATCGACATTCGAGAAACCGTCGACCCGCTGGCCGGACTTCCGTGACGATATGCCGCCGCGCTCATCGGTGCTGGCGATCACGCGCAATGACGGTGGCGAGATCGGTGGCTGAAGCTAACAAGCCATAGCGAGCAATCAGGTTCTAAGCCGAAAAGGTGCTTGTACAAATCGCGGCGCCGATCCTGATCAACGCCGCACCGAACCGCAATGCGACTAGATCCTGTACGCGTCGCGACAATATCCTTGTTAGTCATTATCGGAGCCTGCAGCGCAGAGGACGCCACGCGGGCCGATCCGTCAAATACGCGTCAGTTGACAGCGGGCAAGGTGGTCTACGACCGGCACTGCGCAGCGTGTCACGGTGCCAACCTCGAAGGGCAACCTGAGTGGCGCTCACGCCTGCCGAACGGGCGAATGCCGGCACCGCCGCACGACGACTCTGGGCATACATGGCATCACGACGACGACACGTTGTTCGGCTTGACCAAGTTTGGCCTCACGCCGCCATACGGGCCGTCCGGATATCAAAGCGACATGCCGGCGTTCGGCTCGGTGCTATCGGATCAGCAGATCTGGGACGTGCTCGCCTACATCAAAAGCCGCTGGTCGCAGCGGCCACGCGATGTCCAGATGAAGATGCAAAAAAAGCGCGGAGGTTGAAAGCGCTGTAGTGCTTATCCGAACTGCACACCTACTTATGAGGCATGCATCGTGACACCCGCCGAATCTGACTACCTTCTCCGTCTCGCAGCTCTGTCGCTGTCATTTGTCGGTTTTTCCGCCATCGTAGTGACCCTTCGAGGTGCATTGGGCGGTGAGTTGTCGGATCGGCACCTTCGCCTCGTGCGCCTCTACATTGAAGGGGGCCTGCTGGTTACCGCTCTAGCTTTGGTTCCGACACTTCTGAACCTGCTTCGTATTCCATATACGGTCACGTGGCCGCTGTCCAGCGCGGTCGCTGCTTTGATCTTTACCGCCCTCCTCGTAATCCAGTTCCGACGTCGCCGTTCTGTCGAAGGACGATTTCCAGCATGGGTTGTCGTCGTTTACGCAGGTTCGCTCATCGCGGTCGCGGCCCTCTGGCTAAACGTCGCAGGAATACCCTTCTCACCGAACGCCGGCCCTTACGTCGTTGTCCTGACGTGGGCACTTTGCGTCTTTGGATTCATTTTTATTCGAACGATGGAGTTGTTCCTGCATCGCGTAGCTCGGCAAGATTAAGACGGACCCGGGGGTGGTCAGTAGTGGCGTGTGTCCGTTGTGATGCGGTCCGGCTCGTTACTTAGGTTACCGCCTGCCGCGGTTTCGGAAACGATCGGCCGTGATGGCGCAGAACCCGCGGTCGACGCATCAGCAGATACGCGGCCGGTATCACGAACATTGACAACAACGGCGCCGTGACCATACCGCCAACCATCGGTGCTGCAATCCGCTGCATTACTTCAGAGCCTGTGCCTGCGCCCCACATGATAGGCAGCAGGCCGGCGATGATCACAGCAACCGTCATTGCCTTTGGCCGCACGCGCAACACTGCGCCTTCGCGGATTGCATCAAGTAGATCGGCTTCACCAGTGTGACCGGCAGCGACACGTGCATCCCACGCCTGTTTCAAGTACAGCAGCATGATCACGCCGAACTCGGCGGCAACGCCTGCCAGCGCGATGAATCCGACCGCTGCCGCGACTGACATGTTGTAGTCGAGCAGATAAAGCAGCCAGATGCCGCCGATCACGGCGAATGGAAGCGCCGCCATGATCAGCGCGGCTTCGTCGAAACGCTTAAAGGTCAGATACAGCAAAACGAAGATGATCAGCAGCGTGAACGGCACTACGACCTTCAGCTTCGCTGTGGCACGCTCGAGGAACTCGAACTGTCCCGACCAAGAAACCGAGTAACCGGCAGGCAGCTGCACCTTCTCATTAACGACTCGCTGCATGTCAAGCACTGCACCGCGCAGGTCGCGTCCCCGGATATCGACGTACACCCAACCTGCCAGGCGTGCGTTTTCACTGCGTAGCATCGGCGGGCCGTCGGTGATACGGATATCGGCGACGTCGCCCAGCACCAGTCGCGTGCCACGCTCCGTGATGATCGGCAACCGTCGCAATTTTTCCAGGGAATCGCGCAGCTCGCGCGGATAACGCACATTGATCGGAAAGCGTTGCAGCCCTTCGACGGTCTCGCCGACGTTCTCGCCGCCGACCGCCGACGCGATCACCGATTGCACGTCGGCGATGTTCATGCCGAAGCGCGCGGCGGCGTCGCGACGGATGTTGACATCGACGTAACGGCCACCGGTCAGGCGCTCGGCCAGTGCGCTGCTCACGCCCGGGACATCTTTCACCGCGCGCTCTATTTCGTTCGCGATACGGTCGATCGTGGCCAAGTCGGTGCCCGCGACTTTGACACCGACCGGACTTTTAATGCCAGTCGCCAGCATGTCGATCCGGTTGCGGATTGGCGGCACCCAGATATTCGTCAGCCCCGGAACGCGCACGATGCGGTCGAGCTCCTCGACCAACATCTCCGGAGTCATTCCCGGCCGCCACTGGTCGCGCGGCTTGAACTGAATCGTCGTCTCGAACATCTCGAGCGGCGCTGGATCGGTTGCCGTTTCGGCGCGGCCGGCTTTGCCAAACACGCGCGCGACTTCGGGCAACGTTCTGATCAAGCGATCGGTCTGCTGCAGCAGTTCGGCCGCCTTGCCGATCGACAGCCCCGGCAATGCCGACGGCATGTAAAGCAGATCGCCTTCGTCGAGTCGCGGCATGAACTCGCCGCCGATATGCCGCAGCGGCAGCAGGCTGACCAGAAACAGCACGGCAGCGATCGCAAGCGTCAGCTTCGGCGCGCGTAGCACGACATTCAGCGCCGGCCGATACGCTGCAATCAACAGCCGGTTGATCGGATTCGCATTCTCGGCTGGAATTCTTCCGCGGATCAGATAGCCCATCAGCACCGGAATCAGCGTCACCGCGAGCCCCGCAGCCGCGGCCATCGCGTAAGTCTTCGTGTAGGCGAGCGGCTTAAACAGTCTTCCTTCCTGCGCTTCGAGCGTGAACACCGGAATAAACGACAGCGTGATGATCAACAATGAGAAGAAAAGCGCGGGGCCCACTTCGGCAGCGGCATCGCCGATTACTTGCCAGCGCGCTTCGCCGCGCAATTGCTCGTTCGGATGGTCTTCGTTCCAGCGCTCAAGATGCTTGTGTGCGTTCTCGATCATCACGACCGCGGCATCTACCATCGCGCCGATGGCGATTGCGATGCCGCCCAGCGACATGATGTTGGCATTGATGCCCTGGTAGTACATCACAATGAACGCGGCGAGGATGCCGAGCGGCAGGGACACAATCGCGACGAATGCCGAGCGCAGATGAAATAAAAAGATGAAACACACGACCGCAACGACCAAAAACTCCTCGATCAGTTTGACTGTCAGGTTATCTACCGCGCGCTCAATCAGCTGCGAGCGGTCATAGACCGGGACGATTTCGACGCCTGCGGGCAATCCCGCTTGCAGCGATTGGATTTTTTCCTTCACTGCGGCGATCGTCTGCAGCGCATTTTTGCCAGAGCGCATCACAATGATGCCGCCGGTGGCCTCGCCTTCGCCGTCGAGTTCGCCGAC
The DNA here is from genome assembly GCA_035536515.1 of Burkholderiaceae bacterium. GTDB lineage: Bacteria > Pseudomonadota > Gammaproteobacteria > Burkholderiales > Burkholderiaceae_F > JACCZX01. Next base: position 5,778 of record DATLOA010000201.1, read on the forward strand.
ACCGCGTCGCAGCTCGGGGCCGATCTGAATTCGAGCGACCTCGCTGAGGCGCACCGGGATACCGGCAGCGCTGGTGGTTATTGGAATTTGCCTGAAGTCCTCGAGCGATTGCAGATAGCCCGACGCGCGCACCATGTACTCGGCTTCCCCGAGCTCGAGCACGGACCCTCCGGTTTCCTGATTAGCCTTGCTGATCGCACCGATCACCTGTGTGTGCGTGATGCCGTATGCGGCGAGCTTGTCCGGATCCAGCACGACCTGGTACTGGCGCACCATGCCGCCAACCGAGGCCACTTCGGCGACGTCAGGCACTGTCTTCAGTTCGTACCTGAGAAACCAGTCCTGCAACGCTCGTAGCTGCGACACGTCGCGCTGACCGCTGCGATCCACGAGCGAGTATTGATAGATCCAGCCGACACCGGTCGCGTCGGGTCCAAGTGACGCTTTGGCATTGGCCGGAAGGCGCGACTGCACCTGATTCAAGTATTCGAGCACACGCGATCGCGCCCAGTACAGATCGGTGCCGTCTTCAAACAGTACATAGACGAACGAGTCGCCGAAGAACGAATAACCGCGCACCGTCTTCGCACCCGGTACCGACAGCATCGTCGTCGTTAGCGGATAGGTGATCTGGTTCTCGACAATGCGCGGCGCCTGACCGGGATATGTGGTGCGGATGATCACCTGCACGTCGGATAAATCAGGAAGCGCATCCACCGGCGTGCGCAGCAACGAGATCACCCCCCACACAGTCAGCATCAACGTGGCCAACAGCACCAGGAAACGATTAGCGATCGACCAGCGAATCAAAGCCGCGATCACTTCTTCTGCTCCGCGACGATTTTCTCGATGCTATCGACGACGAAGTCATTGCCTTGTCGGTGGAAGCGGAACCGCACCCGGTCACCCGCTTTAATCGCCTTCGCCTGATCAGCGGCTCCAAGCTTGAACTCCATCGTCATATCGGGCCACTTCAACGACGGGATCGGCCCGTGCGACAGCATGATCGCGCCGGCGTCAATGCTTTCGACGAGCGCTTCGCCGCTGTGTTGGACCGCGCCTGCCGCTTCTGCTTTCGGCGCCGCGTTCAGGCGTGCCTCGATGCCTTTCAAGCTCGCTTCGGAGTCGATCAGAAATTGAGACGACACCACCACGCGCTGTCCCGCTTGCAGCCCTTTCTTGATCTCGGTCTGGCCGCCGCTTTCTATGCCAATCTGCACATCGACCGGGCGGAATGCGCCGTTGTCTTCAGCCAGCATCACCACCGAGCGTGTGCCGGTCTGGATGACCGCTTCGGTCGGCACCAGCAGGGCTTTGTCTGCGCGCGTATCCATGAACTGCATCGTGACAAACATGCCTGGCACCAGCTGAGCCGTTGGATTTGCAAGCTCGACGCGCGCTTTCAGCGTGCGGGTTGCGGCGTTCACTTCAGGCACGATCGCCTGCACGGTGCCGTCGAAGATCTCGCCTGGCGCGGCCGGGCTGCGTGCCTGCACTTTCGCGCCCGGACGCAGCAATGCCGATTGGCTTTCAGGCACTTCCGCCTGCGCCCATACGGTCGATAGTCCGCTGATGCGAGCGATCGTCATACCCGGCATTACCGTCATGCCTTCGCGCACCGCGAGCTCGGTCAATACACCGCTGATCGGCGCGGTCAATGTGATGCGCGGCTGGCTGCGGCCCGTGCTCTCGATCGATCGAATCTGCGCTTCGCTCATTCCGGCCTGTCGCATGCGCTGGCGCGCACCGTCGACCAGCGATGCGAGATCGGTGCCCTGCATGCGGCGCACGGACAAGAATTCTTCCTGCGCCGCGATCCAGTCGGGCACGTACAGATCGACCAGCGATTGACCTTTGCCGATGCGATCAAGCGTCGCGCGCACATGCAGACGCTCGACGAAGCCGGTGGCGCGTGCCTGCACGATGGCCTGATCGCGCTCGTTGAAAGCGATGTTGCCGACGGCCGACACCTGCGGCGACAACATGCCTTCGGTGACAGTCGCGGTGCGCACGCCAAGGTTCTGCTGCACGCGCGGGCTAACAGTGACCTGGCTCGCATCGGCCTCGCTATCCGCATACACCGGCACCAGCATCATGTTCATGAAAGGCGACTTGGCTGGCTTGTCGAACTTGTTTCCGGGCACCATCGGGTCGTGGTAGTAGAGAATCTTCTTGCCGGTGGTCGGATCCATGTCACCGGCCTTGATGCCCGCTGTAATGTGCCGGCGCGTCGCTTCTTCGCCTTGCGCGATGCTCTGCGGCGCAGTGCCTGCGGTTGTCGCATTCGTAGGCGGCAGTGCCGACATACCCATGCCGCGCTGCATACCGAACATGTACATCGCATAGCCTGCTGCGCCGAGCACAGCAACCGCGACAGTGATTGCAATGGACTTGCGCCTCATTTGCTCTCTCCTCTGTGCACGCTACCGGCCGGAAGCAGGAACTCGAGTTTTGCCCATATGCCCGCGTTCTCCATTTCGAGTCGAACACGTTCCAGTCGCGTATCGATTTCCATCCGGCGCGCCTCGAGTACCGTGCTAAGCGACGCGCTGTTGCCCCGATACGCGGCCAGCGCAGCGCGAGTGCGCTCTGCCGTGAGTGGAATCAGCGAGTCCTCATAGCGAACAAGACGGTCGCGGTTACTGCGCCATTGCCCCAACCAGGTAAGGGCCTCAGCCAGATGCTCGCGGGTGGCTTCCTCGCGCTGCGCTTGCAGCTGATCGATCTGCGCGAGCTTCGCCGCCAGCTCACGGTCTTGTCGTTTCACCCGATCGATCTGCCACGGGATGGAGAAGTTGATCGAGATCATGTTCGAGTACGCCGGCCCGCGCTGGCTGTACATCAGCTCGGCGGACCAATCGCTACGCCGGTTGGCTTGCGCGATATCCACTTCGGCCCGAGCCACTTGTTCCTGCCGTAGGAGCAACTCGATCTGCGGGTTGTGATCAACGTGGTACTTCAACAGGGCTACGTCGTAATCGATCGCACCGGTCTCGGGCGGCGGTCCCAGCGGCAGGCTTGCTTCCGGACCGACCCGGCGCGCCAGCCTTGTCGTCGCGACTTCGATCTGCTGCTCTGCCTGCGCGATGCGGTCTTCGACCTGCGCCATGGCGCTGCGCGCCAGAAACACGTCGACCTGAGAGCCACGCCCACCGCGATATGCCGCATCAGCCGCTTCGATCTGTAATCGCGCCTCATTCCGCTGCGCCACGAGCACTTCGAGTATGCGCTCCTGGTAGTACCGATCGAGCCAGGCAAGTGCGGTGTCGCGCTGCAGATCGGCGAGTACCACGGTGCGGCCGGCGACAGCAGACTCGGCCTCGCGTTCATAGCGCGCCGCGCGCGCGTTGCGCTTGTCGGCGCGCGTGAACTGCTGCATCACACCCACCGAACGCATCGTCATGAAATCGCGCGTCAGGCTGAAGCGGTCTGGGCCGTTGATCGGCAAGTTATTGATGCCCGCTGTCAGCGTTGGATCAGGCAGTTGACCGGCGGCGACAGCCATCTCGCGCGCTGACGCGGCGGCATAGTCCTGAGCAATGAGCTGGCGCGATCGATCTTGTGCGCGGCGCAGTGCTTGATCGAAGGTCAGTACGGTTTGCGCGTCAGCACCCGTAGCGCTGACAGTCGAGTACAACGCCACCGCTAATACAGATGCGAAGCGCATTCGTTTGGCCCTATGGAGGGCACACACCAAGGCAGTAAACATGAGATCTCCAATCACGAGCTAAGACTGACTCGGCTCGACCGGCATCTACAAAATTACCGGACACCGACGAACAGACCAACGCACCGACGCGCCCCTTAGGGCGTCAGCGCCATGTCGTCGCGGAAATCAAATTCGGAAACAGCAGTGCAGGATGGTGTGCGGTGGCGGGCGCGCAGTGAGCAAGCCGCTTGATGAGAGGCCGCGCCAGATTGGCTCGGCCAGCGTCGGCACAGGGGGAACCGTATAAAGACTTGTCAGCGATGGCGCCGGCGTGGCCGGTGTTCGAGGCTGGTCGCCTTGATCTTCGTACTGACAATGTTCAGCGCACAAGTTCGGCGCAGCCGGATCTAGCTGGCTCATCATCATTCCCGCGCAGTCGGTCATCTCCGCTGCCGGTGGCGTCGATGCCGGGCACGCATAGGCCGCCACGCTCCATTGCGCAAACAGCAACGCGAGAATTGCGACAGCAATTACACGTACACGAAGAAGACGGTCTCGCACGATTGTCAGTATGGCTTCGACTGATATGACGAATCGTACAAGAACGCGGCTCCTTCAGGCGCTTACCTCGATCCGCGTCGCCCTGTGTCGCCGGCATCAGCGAAGGGCGATACTGCGCCGATGAGCTTCGCAACGATGATTACTCGTAACGGCGTCATGGCAGCCCTTGGCGCAGCGCTGCTCTTCGGCGCCGGCACGCCGTTAGCCAAAGCGCTGCTTGCGGACGTCGATCCGTGGCTGCTGGCGGGGTTGCTGTATCTCGGCTCCGGACTCGGGCTGACGATAGTGCGCGTGCTTCGGCCGACATCGGCACGAGTGCGCTTGGCGCGCGGCGAGTGGCGCTGGCTGGCGCTTGCCATCGCGTTCGGTGGCGTGATGGGCCCGGTGCTGTTGATGTTTGGCCTGGTCGGCATGCCCGCGTCGGGCGCCGCGCTGCTGCTGAACGCAGAGTCTGTGTTTACGGCGGTTATCGCCTGGGTAGTGTTCCGCGAGAACGTCGACCGCCGCGTGTTCATCGGCATGCTTGCGATAGTTGCGGGTGCGGTGTTTTTAAGCTGGCCCGCGCGCGCCGATTTCGGCGACATGTTGCCAGCGCTCGCGGTGCTCGGTGCATGCTTGTGCTGGGGAATCGACAACAACTTCACGCGCAAAGTCTCGCTAGCCGATGCGGGTTGGATCACATCGGTCAAAGGGCTGTGCGCTGGTGCGACAAACCTCGTGCTGGCGTTTGCATTCGGCGCCGCGTGGCCCGCATGGCCGGCAGTGGGCGGCGCGCTCATCGTCGGCTTCTTCGCCTATGGCGTTAGCCTGGTGTTGTTCGTGATCGGCCTGCGCCATCTGGGTACCGCACGTACCGGCGCCTACTTCGGTGTCGCGCCTTTCTTCGGCACGCTGCTCGCGGTGCTTGTCCTCGGCGAGACCGTGACGCTGCAGCTAACGGTCGCTGGTGCGCTCATGGCGTTGGGTGTGTGGCTGCATCTGACCGAGCGGCACGAGCACGAGCACTTTCATCGGGCGCTCGAGCATGAGCACGAACACCTGCACGACGAGCACCACCAGCACACCCATTCCGAGCCGATGGCGCCGGACACCCAGCATAGCCATCGGCACAGCCACGAACCGATGACCCATCGGCATCCGCACTTTCCGGACGCGCACCACCGGCACGAACACGACTGAGAACAAGTAGGATGGCCGAAATGCATTCTCTATTGCGCTACGAGCAAGCCGTCATCGGCCGATGCGTGCAACCGCTCGTCGCACTTTTGCTCCTCACAGCTGGCGACGCAATCGCCCACGGAGTGGCAGAGGACGATAAGGGATTTATCGAACAAAGCAGCGGCGTGCAGCTGCTTCCTTACATATATCTTGGCGCCAAACACATGGTGACCGGATACGACCACCTGCTGTTCCTGTTCGGCGTCATTTTCTTTCTTTATCGCTTGAAGGACGTGGCGGTCTACGTCACCATGTTCGCTATCGGGCACAGTGTGACGTTGCTGTATGGGGTTCTGAGCGGGACGCACGTCAACCCGTACATCGTCGATGCCATCATTGGCTTGTCGGTTGTCTACAAAGCCCTCGACAATCTCGACGCCTTCAAGCGTGTCCTCGGTGTGCAGCCGAACACAAAGATGGCCGTGCTCATCTTCGGTTTCTTTCACGGATTTGGTCTCGCCACCAAGCTGCAGGATTTCGAGTTAGCAAAGGACGGTTTGGTCGCCAATATCCTTGCGTTCAACGTCGGGGTTGAGCTCGGCCAGTTCCTGGCGCTTGGCGCAATCCTGATTGCAATGGGTTTTTGGCGACGAACGACTTCATTAGAACGGCACGCGTTCACAGCCAATGTAGTGCTGATGGCGGCGGGTTTCGTCTTGATCGGCTATCAGCTCACGGGTTACTTCGTCTCGCAATCGGGAACTTGAAATGGATACGCTCGATACACGCCCGGTGCCCACACTGCGGCAACTTTGGAAGGCCGTAGTGATCGCCGTTCTTGCGGCGACAACAATCCTGATCACTGCGGTATTACCCGCCGAGTACGGCGTTGACCCAACAGGGGTAGGCAAGCTCATGGGGTTGACGGCTATGAGCTCCGGAAGCAAACAGGCTGAACCTGCCCTGCCTTCCACTGCGGCACCCTCAGGCCAGACGCAGACGACCAAGGCGAGCGAACTGGAAGCAACTGCGATCCTCACTAAAAGTGAGGTGCCGTTACGCACCGATGAGATGTCGCTCGCGCTGGCGCCTGGAAAGGGCGCGGAGATAAAGGCCTCCATGGAGAAAGGCGGCCGCTTCGTCTACGAATGGAGCTCCGGCGGCGTCCAGGTCGAGTTCGACATGCACGGCGAACCTCGCAACGCGAAGGGTGATGAGTTCACCAGCTTTCTGAAAAACATCCAGAGTGCTGACCGCGGAGTCTTCGTAGCGCCCTTCGCTGGCACGCACGGTTGGTACTGGGAGAACGTCAGCAAAGTGCCCGTGACGATTCGCGTCAAGGTCAGTGGCTTCTACGAGAAACTCTACAAACCCTGACTTGTACGTGCTCCGGAAACATTAAGCGCGCCCGCGGCGCGAAGCGCGGAGTCAGCGGCCCGGATCGTTCAGACGCACGTCGAGCGCGATCGGCGTGGTCGAGCGGTTCGTCCACATCCAACAATAACTTTCTTTAAGGTTGGCTGTGAGGCGCCCGTTCGCATCGCTGATTCCTGCACGGCGCTCCGGATACTCGACGCTCTTGCCGACGTGATAATGAACGTTGAAATCCACTGGCGCATCGGCGCGAAATTGCCACAAGACGACCTGGCCGCGTTGCAGAGCGGAGCAAAGTTCGGCGAACTTTCCCGGCGCGACCGTGAAACGTTTGTCGACCGTCTCTCCCGGCGTCAGCTTCACTTCGACTAACTCCGCCGCCGCCGGCCCCGCCAGAATTGCGCACGCAACAGCAATACCGAGCGGTCGCATCACACCACCAAACGATCGATTGTTGTAGGAGGAGTCACACATTTCGCACAGCGTCGCAGCTCGACCGCAAGCCAAATACTGGCGACGACAAGACCTGCCAATGAAACCTGCAGCAGGATGCTGGACGGCACCACGTAATAACCTGCAAACAAAAGCCCGGTCGTGATTGCAGACAGCGCTAGCAGCCACGAGTTGCGATGGCGGCGAAACGCGACGATTTGGCCGATGAAGGCAAGCGCAAACAGAGCCTGTACTTCAATCGCGACGTAGCGTTCGTACGGAGCGAACACGCCCAACCCGACCGCCGCACCAATAAGCGCCAGTTTCGGAAAACAGATCGGACAAGCCGCCGCTGCCACTACAGCGCCAACGGTGCCGAACCTGTTTAGAAACGCTGGCTTCACTTCGCGGGTTCGATCTCCGTGACGGTTAAAGCTCCGCCTTTGCCCTCGGCTTTGAACATCACCTTGTCGCCGGCCTTGATCTTTTCAAGCATCGCCAGGTCCTTCACCTGAAACACCATGGTCATCGCCGGCATGTCGAGCTGTTTGATCTCGCCATGACGCAGCGTGATCTTGCGGGTGTCTTTGTCGACCTTGCGCACTTCGCCGGCGACCATTTCGGTCATAGCCTGCGCGCCTTGCGTCGCCGGCGTTGCTTGTCCCGGCGTTGCTTGGGTCGGCGTTGCTTGGGCCGGCGTTGCTTGTGTTGCTGGCGTCGCTGGCTTCGCCTGCGCTGCTTGCGCCGGTTTGGCCTCTGGCCCGTGCGCCAAAACGGTGGTTTGGGCGAGCGCTGCAGACCCCACGATTAACAGTGGGATCGAAAGTGCGGATATAAATATTCTCATCAGAAACTCCTTTACTTGTAAGACTGATAAATGGTGGCGTTGCCGTCGTGCTGGACCAGGATGACAACGTACGGCTCACTGCGATTGGAAAACTTTGGACCATCCATACCCGGCGAACCTATCGGCATGACGGGCACCGCGATTCCTAATGCATTTGGCTTCTCTTTCAGCATGCGGTAGATCTCGCGAGCAGGAACGTGTCCTTCAACCACGTAACCGTCCACGAGAGCTGTGTGACACGAGCTGTACATGCCGG